>QNXT01000138.1 GCA_003973505.1 Bacteroidota bacterium | reverse complement strand
GTTCGTTTCCTTCTTTATTAGATCCCGTGATGCTAGATGATAAAATGCTTTCTGATGGTGGAATAATAAGTAATTACCCCGTACAAACACTAAAAAATATGGGAGCAGATATTATTATTGGTGTAGATGTACAAGATTCCTTATTACAGCAAAAAGAGTTGCAATCAGCAACAGCTATATTGATGCAAATAGTCAGTTTTGGGATGTACGCAGATATGAAAAAAAATGTTGAAATGACTGATATTTATATCAAACCAGATAGTATTTCAAATTATACAGTAACAGATTTTGGACAATACAAAAAAATTTATGAACTGGGATATAAAAGTGCTTTGCAACATTTGGGAGCATTAAAAAAACTAAAATCGAATTATAAAAAGGAAAATGATAAAGCAATTATTTCAAAAATAAAAGATAGTATTAGCATTGATAAATTTATTTTTAAAGGAAAAACAAGTTACTCTGATGAATATTTGCAAGGTAAATTAAGAATTAAAACTCCAGATACAATTTCTAGAACCAAGTTTAAACAAGGTATTGATAACCTTATGGCAACACAAAACTTCAATAGTATTTACTACCGTTATACTGATAAAAATACCTTGAGTATAAATGTGCGTGAAAACCCCGATAAAGCATTTATTAAATTAGGAGCGCATTATGACAAGCTTTCCAAAATAGGCGTGTTACTAAATTATACCGTAAAAAATCCTTTGGGAAAAAACGATTTCTTTGCTTTAGACTTGGTTATTGGCAATAATATGCGCTATGAACTTGATTATTTCATAGATAATGGTTTTCATTGGAGTTATGGTTTTAAATCGAGATTAAGACCAATTAACACAAACATTCCTTTTCAAGCAATTTCGGGAGGAAACACTATTTTTTCTATTGATTTGCACAGTTTTGATTTTAGTAATCAGTTTTATATGCAAACATCTTTTGATAGAAAATACAATATAAAAGTAGGAGCAGAGCACCAATATTTGAATATTTATTCTTTTGATTTATCACCGTCTACAAACGATAAATTTCATTTGGCTGGTTTTGGTCTCGGAGCTCTTGTTGGCGTAAATCTCTCTTTTGGACGTTACTTTTTTATTCAATCAGAATTCAAAGCAGGATATATAAATATGCCTGATGTAAGAACCACTCCTGATGCAAGTGATAAAGCCAGTCAGGCATTCTTTTTCACGCAGTTGAATGTATTATTTGGCGCTAGAATAAATATTAAGGGATATTAATCGTAGGGGTTTTGGTAATTCAAAATTTATATTTGGGCTAAAGCCCACGAAATCTTGTAATTTCATTAGGCGGGGCATTAATGCCCCGCCTAATGATTCTATACAAATTTAGGCTTTAGCCCCATTTTTTTTAAAACTCTTAGGCTATTTGCAAATCAATTTTCCACATATAAACTATAGGATTTTACTAGTTGACGTCATGATTGCACACTAAGAATATTTAAGAAGATGTGCATAAGAAGTAATGCCTTAAAGGGAATCAAAAAGTAAAAAATGATTAGGAATAGAACTCAGCCAAATTTACCTGAAACAACACTTATTTAATGCAAATACTCTAGGCATTTACATCTTATTCCACTCAACACCTTCATCGGTTATCCAAGCACTAATCAAACGGGCTGGAGTAACATCAAAACCATAATTTACAGCATGACTATTTTCAGGACAGAGCTGCACCTCAATAATTTTATTTTGGAATTGCCCCTCAATGCGAATCACTTCATTACCGCTACGCTCTTCTATTTCGATATCACGCACACCATTCCGAATATTCATATCGCGCGTTGTTGATGGAAAAGCAACATAAAAAGGCACTCCATTATCATTGGCAGCCAAAGCCTTAAGATAAGTCCCAATCTTATTTGCCGCATCACCATTTGCAGCCACACGATCGGCACCAACGATAACCATATCTACTTTTGCATGCTGCATTAAATGCCCTCCCACATTGTCAGCAATCAAGGTATAGGGAACACCCTGCTGCCCCAACTCCCAAGCTGTAAGGCGAGCACCTTGATTTCGTGGCCGCGTTTCGTCCACATACACATGCACATCAATACCACGCCGATGCGCTTCATAAATTGGACTTAAAGCCGAGCCATAATCAACAAATGCCAACCATCCTGCGTTACAATGAGTAAGAATATTTACTCGCTGCCCCTGCTTTGCTTTGCTTATCGATTCAATTAACTGCACCCCATGCCTACCAATGGCTTTACATTGCTCAGCATCATTATTAGCAATCTCTTGTGCTAATTCTAATGCTCTGTTCAAACGTTTTTCAGGTGAAATATCCTTCAATTTTTCAAGCATTAAATCTACAGCATAGGCAAGATTAACTGCCGTAGGTCGCGTTGCCTTTAATAAATTGGCCGCTTTCTCTAATTCCCCCGACTCCAATACAGCCAAATACATTCCAAAACCCGCAGCAGCACCAATAAGACCCGCACCACGCAAATGCATATCTTTTATAGCCACAGCCATTTCTTTTACTGTTTTTATTTCTTCTATTTCAAACTCAAAAGGCAATTTACGTTGATCAATGATGAAAACCGTTTTTTGATTCTCTGAAAGCCAAATGGTGCGATATTGTTTTCCGTTTACTAGCATAAGGCAAAAGTAATGATTATCTTGCTTTTTGTTTATTAATGATATAAGCAAAAATGGCAAATTTGCCCTCTAATTAATTATTTCATTAGGCTTAATTCTAATTGTCACAGCATTTTTTACTTTTTGTTTTACCCTTACCCTAAAGGGAACCAAAAAGTAAAAAAAATGAATCTTGTTTTTTCAATGGTTTCTACCTTTAGGGTTGGGGCGAAAAACCATTGAAAAAGAGGTAAGAATTAGAACTTAGCCTTTCATTACACTTTATGAGTCGAGTCTAAAAAGCTTCTTTATTGCCTAACTCTGCGTTGTCAATATTTTTTCAATCCTCTTTAACAAACAGTTAAGTGCGGTTAAAAAAATATTTACGTCTTGATTTTGACAAAAATCTACCTTTTTAGACCTAACTCATTTATAAAATACCTACTTTCGTATTTCAAATTCAGAACAAGAAATATGTATTTAATGAAAATAAAAGGCAGCGGAAAAATCCCTGATTATCTTCAGATTAGAGATGATAATTATACCCTAATTGCCTATTTTCGTGCCGACCGATTGAAACAAGGTTTGACAAAATACAAAATGACAAAGTATTTGGAAGCCATAAGTGATTGTATGGACGAAATGGAATTTGGCGAAATGAAATATCTTGAAAACTAAAACAGCGTATTGTGGACACTTTAATTGAATTAAGAAATATTGATGTTTATCAAAAGGATTTATTGGTTTTATCCGATGTAAATCTGACCATAAAAAAAGGCGATTTTGTTTATTTTGTAGGAGTAACAGGAAGTGGAAAGAGTAGCCTCTTGAAAGTTTTATACGCCGATCTAAAACTTAATAAAGGAGAAGCAACTATTGCTGGTTTTGATTTGCGAAAGCTTAAAACCAAACAAATCCCTCAATTACGCAGAAAGCTGGGTATTGTATTTCAAGACTTTCAGTTACTTTTCGACCGCTCGGTTCGCGACAATCTTTTGTTTGTCATGAAAGCTACTGATTGGAAGGACAAGAAGAAAATGGACGAGCGTATGATGGACGTACTTACAAAAGTAGGTTTGGAAACCAAAGCCCATAAGATGCCACACCAACTTTCGGGAGGAGAACAGCAGCGACTATCTATTGCTCGAGCACTTATTAATGATCCTGAGATTATTCTTGCCGATGAGCCAACGGGAAACCTTGACCCTGAAACCTCCAAAGGTATTATGAAGCTTTTAAAAAGTTTATCGGAAACGGGTCGTGCTGTACTTATGGCAACCCACGACTACAATCTTTTTGATGAATTTCCCGGCCGTTTGGTAAAGTTTGAAGATGGTCATGTTTTATCCACATTGGAATAATCGACCAAGCAAAATTCTTAAAAGGTCAAAATAGATTTGAAATCATCAACTCAATGCGATCTTTTGTTGAATAGAGTTTACTAAGAAATTGCTTTCGAGTCTCGATATTCTCCTGCGTAAAAATGCTATTTTCAAGGGCTTTGATTTTTGAGATAATCTCACTTTCCTCTTGAGCAAGTTCCACAAGAGGCTCTAATCCTGACCCATACAGCATTTCTTTATTTGCAATGCAAAACCTTCCATTATATAACGCGTTCAGCAGTTTTAATTTCAAACCTGTCGGCTGAAATGTAATCAACAGATTGACTTGAGCTTGCTGTATTAAATTTTGCATTTCTTTATGACTTGGATTTTCCACCAATTTCACATTGGGTATTTTTTCAATTTTCTCTCGCAATTCTTCTGGAGGATTTTTACCTGCAACAATCAGTGGCATATCCATTTCAGCAGCAATATTATCAAGAATATACTCCACAGCAACTATATTTTCATTCACCGATAGATTTCCTTGATATAAAACATAATCGCCTCTACCCTCTTGCATATGGAATTGCTCATCCTCGAAAAAGCCAAATAAATTAACCACATTCTGTTGAGGAAAACGCCTTTTATAATAAGCCTCATCAGCTTCCGATATGGTAAAAATAACATCGGCTCGACGTAAATGATGCTCCCATTTTTTTAGACGCCATGCCTCAAACATAAAATAGTACATCTTTTTCGCATTCTGCTCTTTATGATAAAGAGCCTGATAATAATAATGTTCCACATTGGCTGCCCGATAGGCTATTTTTCGGTTTTCCAATCGCTTATCATTCAAAACAGCACATGTATGCATCCCTTGACAAAGTATGGGGTAATCATCCTTCAATAGATTTTTCACCAAAGCATTCGATTTACGACTTTGAATAATATATGGCGTCATTGAAAAATTGGATAAGACACCCGTTTTTCGAGGATAGTAGTTTACCGATTCGCAAATTTCATTCAATGCTTCAGCATGCGAACGACCATATTCAAAAGCATGTAAATGCACTTTTACTCCCGCATTATACAATGCCTTTATTTGGTAATACACATCAATCACCCCACCATAGTCGGCTGGCCAGGGTATATCAAAACTAATAATATGCAAATGCTTTTCGCTCATAGATACTTCGTATAAATTTCATACAACACCTTTTCTTCATTTTCCCATTCTCATATCCATATGATTTTAGCATTTCTGTTATTTCCAGAAACGCCTTTCTGATATCTTCCCTTGGAAATCCCTCTAAGTCAAACACAGGATAACCCATTCTGTAAAATTTTGATGTATCTTCATCAATTTTCAGTATTCTCTTATCAGAAGCCGCAGAAGAGCCGGGATATGGAACAAAAATATTTACCTCTACATAATCAACCAATCCCTTGGAAACCAGTTCTTCAATA
>QNXT01000008.1 GCA_003973505.1 Bacteroidota bacterium | reverse complement strand
TTCGCCTACAATACTAGCAACATTTACAACACTTCCAAAACGCTTTTTACCCATAACTTTTATAGACTCTCTACACCCTATAAATACAGATTTTAAGTTAGCCTCAATTACTGCCATAAACTCTTCTGTTTTCATACGCATTGCAAGTTTATCTTTTGTGATACCTGCATTATTTACCAAATAGCTAAGCTCTCCATCAGACTCAACTATCTGCTTAATTGCGCCTACAAAAGCCTCTTCATCACTTACATCAAAGCCGATAATTGCAGCCTCGCCACCATTTTTAATAATTTCATCTTTTACAGCATTTGCCTCTGCTTCGCCGCTTCTGTAATTTACCCAAACTTTAAGCCCAAACTCTGCTAAAGTTTTAGCAATTTGCGCCCCAATACCTCTACTCGCACCAGTTACTAATACATTTTTACCACTAAATTTCAACTTGTCTCCCTTCTATTGTTTAATTAAACTCTCATCCATTTCGCTTGGAACCTCAAGCTCCATCAACTCCAAAACAGTTGCAGCGATATTATTTAAACCTCCACCACTTTTAAGCTTAGTAACCTTATCTGAGACAACAAATGCCCAAACCTCTCCAACTGTATGGTTTGTTAAGGTATTCCCCTGCGCATCAACCATCTCTTCACAGTTACCATGGTCTGAAGTTAAAACAATATTATACCCTTTCTCTTTGGCTTTTTCCAATATTAATCCAAGCTCTTTATCTACTGCTTCAACAGCTTTTATTGCTGCATCAAAGTTACCAGTATGTCCTACCATATCACCATTTGCAAAGTTTACAACAATAAAATCATACTCCTCATCCATTGCAGTGCGTACTGCCTCTCCAACCTCAGGTGCAGACATCTGCGGCTTTAAGTCGTAAGTTGCAACATCTGGACTAGGTATTAAAACTCTACTCTCATTGATATATGGCTCCTCAATCCCACCATTAAAGAAGAATGTCACATGAGCATACTTCTCTGTCTCTGCTGTATGGAGCTGTTTTAATCCTTTATTGCTAATATACTCAGCCAAAGTATTCTTTGGTGCCTCTTTCTTAAAGAGTACCGGGTAGTTAAATGTTGCATCATACTGGGTCATTGTAGCTATATGTAAATTTATATCTTTTCGCTTAAAGTGCGTAAACTCTTTTGCTCCAAGTGCTGTTGTTATCTCACGAACTCGGTCACTTCTAAAGTTTGCAATAATAACGCCATCACCATCTTCCATACCATCATATCCACTAAATGCGCTTGGGAGAATAAACTCATCTGTTACACCACTCTCATAACTTTTAGCAATGTACTCTTTTGGCGAAAGCTCACTTTTAGGCGTTGCTTCTACAATTGCTCTATACCCCTTTTCGATACGCTCCCATCTATTATCTCTATCCATTGTATAGTAGCGTCCACTAATTGTAGCAATTGTAATAGTATCATCTGTAATTTTTTCAATTTCTTCTAAATATTTTGGAGCACTTGTTGGAGATACATCTCTACCATCAGTTATAAGGTGCAAAAAGACTCTTTTCCCCTCATCTTTTGCAATCTTAGCCAAACCAATAATATGGTCAATATGTGAATGGACACCCCCGTCACTTAAAAGTCCTATAATATGTACTCTGTTTGTACTGCTTAAAACACTTTGTAGTGCTTCGTTCTCTTTTAAGCTTCCATCCTCTAATGCCAAAGAGATTTTAACTAAGTCTTGGTAGAGCACTCTACCACTACCTAATGTCATATGCCCTACTTCGCTATTTCCCATCTGTCCCTGTGGTAGTCCAACACTTAAGCCATGTGTCGATATAAGTGTATGTGGATAGTTTTTAAAGAGATGATCGTATGTAGGTTTTTTTGCTTTTTCAAATGCATTTGCTCTACTTTGTGGTTTATAGCCAATGCCATCTGTAATAATTAAGAGAGTTTTTTTAGACATTATCTTTCCTTTTGAACCAAAAGTTTCTTGACTTAAAAATTTTGTAGTAAAATATCATTTCTTATATGACAAATAGTTGAAAGATGAGAAAATGTTATACTACTTATATGAATTATTCGATATTAATATCCTCCAATATATCTCTGTGCGTGCTGGAATTGCTTTTTTAATTTCATTCTCTTTTACAATGTACCTTATTCCGCTTTATATCCGTTGGGCAAAAGCAAAAAAAGCGAACCAACCAATTAATAAATGGGTAAAGAGTCACGAAAGTAAACAGGCAACCCCTACAATGGGTGGTGCTGTTTTTCTTTTTACTACAGTTTTTGCATCTATTCTTACTGTTAAGCTCCATAATATCTATGCAATTGGTGGGCTAATTACGCTGATTGGTTTTGGATTAGTAGGAATGAAAGACGACTTAGGCAAAATACTAAGCAAAGATAACCTACAAGGTTTAAGTGCAAAAGCAAAGATGGCACTTTTAATCGTTATCTCTTTAATAGTTACACTTTTGCTCGTTTTTGCTACGAATATCCCTACAACATTTTATGTTCCATTTGTTAAAACACCACTTTTTGATATGGGATATTTTGCTATACCTTTTTGGATAGTAGTAATGATAGCTGCTAGCAATGCAGTAAATCTTACAGATGGACTAGATGGCTTAGCAACTGTTCCAACTATTTTTGGGCTTGCTACTCTTGGTATTATTGTCTATATAGTTGGACACGCAATATTCTCAAACTATCTACTCCTTCCTAATATCAAAGGGGTGGGAGAGGTAGTTATTATCGCTGCTGCACTTGCTGGTGGTCTACTTGGATTTTTGTGGTACAATGCATTTCCTGCACAACTCTTTATGGGAGATACCGGATCTCTCTCTATAGGAGCATTCTTAGGCTATTTGGCAATTTTAGGAAAAAGCGAAATCTTACTTATTCTTGTTGGAATTATTTTTGTAATCGAGACACTCTCTGTAATGTTACAAGTTGGCAGTTATAAACTACGCAAAAAGAGAGTCTTCCTTATGGCACCAATCCACCACCACTTTGAGATGAAGGGCTGGAAAGAGAGTAAGATTATTGTAAGATTTTGGATGATTGCACTCATTGCCAACCTACTAGCCCTAATTACACTAAAGATTCGCTAACATGATAGACAAGAGTAAAATTGCCCTCTTTGGCTATGGTAAAACAACAAAAGCAATCGCTAAAAAACTAGGCGGTAACTGCAACTTTTTTGATGATAATACAAAAGAGCACTTTATAGACGACGCTGGTAACAGTATCTATCCATCTTCTGCTTTTGATGCAGCTAACTTTGATCTTGAAGTAGCAACCCCTTCACTCTACCCTAGTAACCCATTAGTGCAACAATCTAATAATCTCTTAAGTGAATATGATCTTTTCTTAAGCAAAGCCTCTCCTCTAATTGCTCAAGATGCTACACTTCCATTAACTATATGGATTAGTGGCACCAATGGTAAAACTACGACAACACAGATGCTTACACACCTTTTAAAAGAAAAAGGTGCACTTAGCGGTGGCAATATTGGCACACCCTTAGCAGAGCTTGATAGCAATGCCCCAATCTGGGTACTTGAGACAAGCTCCTTTACACTACACCATACCAAGTATGCATCACCAAATATCTATCTCCTCCTGCCAATTACTCCAGACCATTTAGATTGGCATGCTGGAAGCGACAACTACATAGAAGATAAACTAAAACCTCTAAAAACTATGCAAGAGGGCGAGCTTGCACTTGTACCTAAAGGGTTAGCACTACCAAAAGGTAATGCATGGGTAGTAGAGTATGAAGATATTGAAGATATAGAGAAATTTTTTAAAATAGATAGCTCTAAAATCAAATTTAAAGGGGCATTTTTGCTTGATAGTATCTTAGCTATGGCAATAGTAAAAGTGCTCTACGATAGTATAGATTACAGCGCTATTAATAGCTTTATCTTAGATGCCCATAGACAAGAGGAGCTTAGTGATACAAAAGGGCGTCTTTGGGTTAATGATTCTAAAGCAACAAATATCGATGCTGCTTTGCAGGCTATTAAGCTCTATAACGATAAAGAGATACATCTAATCCTTGGAGGTGACGATAAGGGTGTTGACCTTGAACCACTTTTCCAAGAGATTGCTGGACTTAATGTAAATATCTATGCAATAGGCAGCAATGCAGATAAAATTGAGCAATTGGCAAAGGAGTATTCTATTAACTGTATAAATGCAACACTTTTAGAAAATGCTCTTAAAGCGATAGATAGTGTACATACTACAAAGAGTGTTGCGCTCCTTGCACCAGCAGCATCTAGCTTAGATCAATTTAGCTCTTATGCCCAAAGAGGCGATCTATTTAAAAATTTTGTTAAAAAGATTTAATCGGTTTATTTTAAGTTTTACTTAAGTTTATTTAGCTATAATTTCGCCACTTACAAAGGCACTGTAGCTCAGTCGGTAGAGCAAGGGATTGAAAATCCCTGTGTCGGCGGTTCGATTCCGTCCAGGGCCACCACTTCTATATATGAAATCCATTAAATTATAAAAACAAACTACTAATTTTAAAATTCTCATACAAATATTTTGAGCTAATTATCTTCTTAAAAATAAAGCTTTTATACTCTTAAAAGTTTTGTGAATAGTTAGTAACGATTGTTAGTTAAAGTAAAAAGAGTATAAACAGTATTACCTACCCTCAAGTGGTGCATCGCTTCGATTTTTTGCCTTTTTAGGCTCTTCATTTTCTAAAGATAGAAACTGCGGTTGTGTAAATTCACACTGCATAATAATACAACCACTACAACCTGGTTCGCACTTATGTTTTAGTCTACGACACCAATCGATTATATCACCCTCTTTTGTTAAATATTGACATCCCCATCCAGAAGCCATTAAATCTCCTTTAACATTCTATTGCATACTCTTAATACCTACTTATTGTAATAATATCATAAAAAAGGGAAATTTATAAAGAAAAGAAAAAAGCAGAGGCGCAAAGCCTCTTAAATTATAGTTGTGGACCAGCTACTGAGTAATCAAACTCGCTACCACTTTCACTGTAGCGCTTAAAGTTCTCAATAAACATGGCTGCTAGCTCTCTAAGGCTTTTGCTGTATGCCTCTTTATCTTCCCAAGTATTTTTTGGCATTAAGATTGCATTATCAGCTACCCCATCTAATGCTTTAGGTACTTGCAAGTTAAATACTTCAAGTGTATCAAACTCTGCATTATTAATAGAGCCATTTAAAATACCATTAATACAAGCTCTTGTATCTTTAATACTCATACGCTTACCAACACCGTATGGACCACCTGTCCAACCTGTATTAACAAGATAGACATTTACATTATGCTTATCGATCTTTTCACCTAAAAGTTTAGCATAGAATGTTGGTCTTAGTGGTAAGAATGCCTCTCCAAAACAAGCACTAAATGTTGCTACAGGTTCAGTAATACCACGCTCTGTTCCAGCAACTTTTGCAGTATATCCACTTAAGAAGTAGTACATCGCTTGCTCTTTTGTAAGCTTACTTACAGGAGGTAGCACACCAAATGCATCTGCTGTTAAGAAGATAATATTTTTAGG
>QNXT01000272.1 GCA_003973505.1 Bacteroidota bacterium | reverse complement strand
CTTTCACTTTATTTTCAATAGCACTTGGTCCAGATGCCGAATAAAACCAAATGGTATCAACCCATTCCTGATGGTCGATAAATGGATTTCGATTATGCTGAATAGCAAAAACAGCATTATTCCGATCAATTTCTTTTTGGCTTACAGTGTCTTGTAAATGCCACTGATAAAGCATGTTTAATGCCCACGGTTTTAGTTGTGAACCATTCACCATGGCATTATTTTGCCAACCAGCATCCTCAGAATAGTATCGCGTCGCCATATAAAAATAGGTACGAGCAAAATCACCTTTATAGGCATCAATGGGTTCGAATACGGTCCCTGAATATCCCGGAGTCGTATTGGGTCCTAATTTACTACCATTTAAAGAAGTCCAAGTAGGATTGCTAACTTCACCATAGGGATAGCTTGATCGCATGCCATTTACCTTACCATCTGTAGGATACACATGAAATAAATCGGTTTTCATTGGAGAGTTTTTATTAAACCAACTTTGTGGAAATGAGTGTTCTCTGTTGTAACAGTCGCCTTCGCTTGAATAATTACCACATTTATCCGTAATAAAAGTAAACTCATAAGGGGGAGTTCCTCCGGGCACATCCGAATACATATCCCAAACTTTTCCATTGGGTTTTTTGTCAGTGGTTTGGTAATGTATATGTAAAGAACTATAACTTACGGAAGTATGTCCCTTAATAATATTATGCAAAGAAATCTGCATAGTGATTCCAGTATCGCCAATGGCATTATCATAATATCCTGCCGGAATTTGTGCAATAGCCATTGCTGACCAGAGAAAAAGAATAATGCTAAATAATGTTTTATTCATTTTATATTTATTAATTGTTTATAAATCTTTATTATCTATCGAATAATATTCTCATTCCACGATAATCATTGTTTAATGTACCATTATCATAGACTAAACTTCCATTTATATAAGTGTATATTACTTTTGATTGAAATGTTTTTCCGTCAAAAGGTGACCATTGTACTTTATATAAAGTGTTTTCTTTATTCGCTGTCCATGCCTTATTAAGATCCACTACGACCAAATCGGCATAATAGCCAGTTCGAATAAATCCCCGTTTCGAAACTTGAAAGCATTTTGCCGGATTATGAGCCATTTTTTCCACAATTTCCTCCAAACTAAATATTCCTTGGTGGTAAAACTCAAGCATTTGTACTAAAGAATGCTGAACAAGAGGAAGTCCGGAAGGAGCTTCCCAATACTTTTTGCTTTTTTCTTCTAATGTATGGGGAGCATGATCGGTGGCTACGATATCAATTTTGCCTTCTTTCAGTGCAGCAATCAAAGCTTTTTGGTCGGCTTCGGTTTTTACTGCAGGATTACATTTAATATGACTTCCTTGTTTTGCATAATCCTTCGTATTGAAAGATAAATGATGCACACAAACCTCAGCTGTTATTCTTTTTTCTTCTAAAGGAATATCCGATGAAAAATGCTGCATCTCTTTGGCTGTAGTTAAATGCAAAATATGCAAACGCGTATTGTATTTTTTTGCCAGGCTAACTGCCAGTGCAGATGATTTATAGCAAGCTTCTGCCGAACGTATTTCGGGGTGTTTATCAAAACTTATATCATCGCCATATTTTGCCTTATACTTTTCAGAATTATCTTTAATTGTTTGTTCGTCCTCGCAATGTGTGGCGATGAGCATTCCTGCTTTAGAGAAAATTCCGGATAGCGTATCAGGATTATCCACCAACATATTGCCAGTGGAAGAGCCCATAAAAATTTTGATGCCACAAACGGTTTTTGGGTCTGTTTTAAGCACCTCTTCCAAATTGTCGTTGGAGGTTCCCATATAAAAGCTGTAGTTGGCCAGCGACTTCTCTGCTCCCAATTGGTATTTGGATTCCAACAATTCCTGACTTAAAATAGGAGGGTTATTATTGGGCATATCCATAAACGAAGTGGTTCCACCGGCCACAGCCGCACGACTTTCGCTGTATATATCGGCTTTATGGGTTAAGCCTGGCTCACGAAAATGTACTTGATCGTCAATCACACCGGGTATAAGCAGTTTTCCTTCTAAATCAACTTCATGATAACCTCCTTCGGGAAAAGAGTTGCCTTCGAAAACCCCTTTAATAAATTGACCATCAATTAGAACGGCACCCGTAAAAGCCTTCCCTTCATTTACAATCCGGGCGTTTTTAAGTAATGTTTGCATAGTATTTATTTAAGGTACAAAGATAGGGATTGTAGAATAAAGGAGTCCTCTTCTGTACTCTGAATAAGGTGAAAGTGTACAATAAATGTACAATCAGGCGATTAGATAATTCTATTTGTTAAGAATTTAGGCAGTCTTACGTTTTGGAATCTTTTTAAATCGTAGTTTTAACACCCCAAAGATGGCTTCTTTAAATATACCACCATTCATTTTGGAGGTTCCTTCGGTACGATCGGTAAATATTATAGGCACTTCAACCACTTTAAATCCCATTTTGGTTGCTGTATATTTCATTTCAATTTGAAAAGCGTAACCTGTAAATTTGATATTGTCCAGCTCAATTTCTTTAAGCACTTGAGCGCGATAGCACATAAAACCAGCAGTTGTATCTCGAATACTTAAGCCAGTAATAAGTCGTACGTAAGCCGATGCATAATAGGACATTAGTACACGACCCATGGGCCAGTTTACCACATTTACTCCTGTAATATAACGTGATCCAATGGCAACATCATTTCCTTCCTTTGCTGTTGCATGATAAAGTCGTAGCAAGTCTTCCGGATTATGCGAAAAGTCGGCATCCATTTCAAAGATGTATTCATAACCTTGTTTTAATGCCCACTTAAAACCGTGGATATAAGCTGTACCCAGTCCAAGTTTTCCTTTTCGTTCTTCAATGAAAAGGCGTTCGGGAAACTCTTGCATCAAGTTTTTAACAATAGCAGCAGTTCCGTCGGGTGAATTGTCTTCCACAACGAGTATATTGAATTCTTTTTCTAATGAGAATACTTTGCGAATAATCTTTTCAATATTCTCTTTCTCGTTATAAGTCGGTATGATTACGATACTATCAGTCACAGTGTTATTGTTTAAGTGTGTTACAAAAATACGCTTTTTATAAATTGCGTGGCTTTATTATTTTCCTTCAGGATAATACTTGTCGAAAAACTCTCGATAACCCGTCAAATCCTTGCTTTGATATAGGCGTCGATAATTGCTTTTCGAAATGACAAAGTAATTTCCTCCAACGCGTTTTATCATTCCGTAAAGCACGGTATTTCTACGAATGGTTTTGAAATATTTAAGTGATTTTTCTTTATTATCAAAATTTCCAACCGAAATTAGAAGGATATTTTCATTGATGGGTAAGGTTTTCACTTGGAGTTTTTCTAAGCCAAAATATTTTCTATTATGATTCGATACCCGTTTGGTTAATTCACGAATTTTTAGATTTCGTTGGTCGGCAAGAATCATAAATAAGTGAACATCATCAGGGTCATACACATAGATGGTTTTTTTGCCTCCATCATCTGTTTGATTATTAGCAGTTGACTCACCATATTGACGGCTTGAATTTGCTTTTAACTGGGCAATCATTTCCTCAGCTACCGTTTTTACTTCACTTTTTGGATAATCGTTTACAACGACAGTGAGGGCTGCTATAAATGCTGCGGTATCCTTATTGGTTTTGCCAACAGAAAGTGCATTTAGCATTTCAAATTTTGCCAATAATTCATTTTCACCTTCGTAGTATTTTTTTGCCAAAGTATTGTTTAGCTTAACATTTTTATAATTCCCAGCAAGATACAATTCATAAGTTTCCTTATAAAAGTCTTTAGCTCTATTTGCCTCCTTTGCTAATTTTTCAAAATAATTGGGGTCATTTAATATTTTAGCATAATCACTTTCCGGATATTCTTTAATCAGCAACTTCTTATATCGATTTGCTTCACTTCGAATACCTTGAACATTATACAATTGGTATAAATGATAATAGGTTTCAGGGGTGAAATTTCCTTTGGGAAAACGGTCGAGCAATTTTTCAAAGCTGTTGGCTGCTTCATCAAGATTGTGCAATTTCTCTTTATAAATAATACCCATATTAAAGAGCGCTTCTTCGATACGTGCATTTGACGAATCCATCATCGCCTGAGTTAAAGGCACATTTTTTAAATAGTATTCACGTGAGTGTTTATCATTAACATCTGATTTTCCCCCTTTTTTTGAACTGCCTTCTTCCAAATCACTGTCTTGCTCCTCGTCATCCGTGTTAAGAGCCATATCATCCATGCCGCTTTGCTTATCTTTTCTACGCCAATCGTCTTCAAGTTTTCGATTACCCCATTTTTTTACAAACTCAATTCTGCCTGCACTTAATGAGGCCGTATTGTAAAAATACCACTTTGTTTTACCTGTATTTGTTACAGATCGAGGACCCTGACGGTTTGATTCCATAAATTGAAGGTTCTCTTGTCGTTCGAGTTCTGCCTTCTTCGCTTTTTTCTCCTGATATATTAGCTCATCAATTACATTGTCGATGTATTTATTTCGTTCGTACTCCGACATTGCAGCCATTTCTTGCAGACTATCCTCAGTTTGAACAATTAAAAGATTTGTAACTAATTCGGTAAGGATATTTTTCCTTTCATTCAGTTTATTGTAATCAGGGTAATCTTTTGGCAAAAACATCATTGTGCTATCGTAGTACGCTTGAGCATAGGTGTATTCTTTTTTGTCAAAATATAAACCCGCCAATTGTAATGCCGAAAATGCCTTTTGTTTATTATTGCTAGTACTTGTTTCAACAGATTTTTTCAGGTGTTCAATAGCATCCTTAACGTGTTTCTGTTTCAGGTCAATTTGAGCAATAGCATAATATATTTGATCGAGATATTCTTTGTTTTTTACGTCTTTAAGCATTTTGTCCAATTGCTTATAAACTTCCTTTGAATCGCCACCCGTATAGCATTCAGCCATTTTTATACGAGCATTAAAATCCATTTCGTAGGATGGATTATTCTTCAATACTTCTGCATAAAACTTAGATGCCCCTTTTAGCTTATCTCTTTTTTGTTGTAGTTGACCAAGAATAAAAAACAAACGTGCACGAGTGGCTTTCTTATGATTTCGGTCAATTGCTAGTTTCAAATAGGGGATGGCTGCCTCATAGTTTTTCGATTTGATATATACATCGGCATACACCATGGGAATCATTCGGTAAACTTCTTTTGAAGTAAGTCCTTGAGAAACACGGTTTTTTATACCATCTAAATTACTGATGGCATCATCATAGTCACCTTGAATACCTTCGATAAGGGCAATCCACATTTTGGCATCATATTTCACTGCCTCCTTTGGATATTTAGAGACAATATATTGAAATACCTGTTTTGCGATACCATATTCATGTTTGTAAAAACGAGCTTGACCAATCATTAAATAACTGTAATACACCCATTTTACATGTTCTTTCTTTCCGAAAAACATTGAGTGTTTATGAATTACCAAAGAGGCTTTAAGGATTGCTCGGTCAAGTTTGGGATAAGATGCTTGAACATC
>QNXT01000253.1 GCA_003973505.1 Bacteroidota bacterium | reverse complement strand
CCATCAATAACGATGTCCACTTCATTTCCATACTCTTCATGAATAAGTTCTGGGTCAGTGATATAATCAAGAATATGATCCTGGTGATGAAGAGAAGTAGATAAAATAGGATTGCCTAATTCATCGATAATATGTTGTACGATGGAATTATTTGGAATGCGAATACCAACCGTTTTCTTTTTGTGCTGAAATAGCTTTGGAACCTTACTATTTGCCTCCAAAATAAAGGTAAATGGACCAGGTAAACAGCGGCGCATCATCTTAAAAGTTGGATTTGAGATAGGTTTAGTGTAATCTGACAAACTGCTTAAATCTTTGCAAACGATTGTGAAGTTGTTTTTCTTTGGATCTACACCTTTGAGGCGCGCGATTTTTTCAATTGCTTTCTGTTTATAAATATCACAACCAAAAGTATAAACAGTATCCGTAGGATAAATAATAATTCCGCCATCACGCAAACATTCCACTATCGTGCGAATGTGTTTTTCCGATGGGTTTTCTTCATACAATTTAATCAACATAATTATGCAGTTTATTGATTTTACGTTCACAAAACTAATCATTTTTTATGGAGATTTGTTAATGGGTTTTTAGCTCAAAGTTTTACAATGGAAATCTTACTTTGAATACAGATTCATGCTTTTAATTTGATTCATCTTATCATTGTTAATCTGAATAAATATATTTTCGAGTATATTTAACTTTCTATTGATTATTCGAAAAAATAGTTTTTTAATAAAATTAGAAAAAGCTTTATTTTTTTTACTAATATTGTATTCAAATTAATCGGAAATTAATCAAAGAAAAAAGATATGAATAAGTTATCAATACGAGTTGTTTTTATTGGAATTATTTTATTGGGTTTTGCTGTAAATATGCAAGCGCAATTGCAGTTGCTAAGTGGATTGTCTGGAGGAACTTATCAAAGTTTGGCTCAGGATATTAAAAACCATTCATCTCAAAAGATTAATGTACTTACTTCATCGGGTAGTGTCGATAATTATAATCAACTTATTTCGGATGACAATTCAATAAATGCTACATTTCTTCAATATGACGTTTTATTATTGAATGAGATGAAGACTCCAAGTATTCGTGAAAATTTACGTGTTTTATTGCCTTTATTTTTAGATGAAGAAATTCATTTAATAGCAAAAAAAGGATCTGATATTACATCTCTTGATGATTTGAGAGGAAAACGTGTAGCAATCGGCACGAAAGATCAAGGTACTTATGTAACCGCTTCTATTATTAAGCAACGTACTGGAATTGCTTGGTTTGATGTGGAAATGAGCTCTAATGATGCTTATAAAGCACTTAATGATGGTGTTATCGACGCCTATTTTTACGTAGGAGGCGCTCCTGTTTCTTCTTTAACTAAATTAGGTGCTGATGCTCCCATTCAATTGGTGAGTATTAAGCATAAAGCTTTGAATAAGATTTATCGTAAAAAGAAGATTAAAAAAGGAACATACGCTTGGCAAACATCTACAGTTACTACTTACGCTGTTCCTACGGTACTTGTAGTGAAAGTTGAAAATATGAGTGATGACACTCAACAAAAATTCAATACACTCTTGAATGATGTTACTTCAAATTTGAAGTTGATGCAGACGGAAGGTCATGAGAAATGGAAGGATGTATATTTCAAAAATCAAGATATAGATTGGCCTTATTATTATGCTCGTCCTGTAGTAAAAAACACGGATCATACTGGGGCAAACTAGAAACCGTTTGCTTAGAAAAAAAGCTTGTTTATGAAAAATAAACAAGCTTTTTTTATTTGTTTTTTTTGACTCTCTCTACTCTACAAACAATACCATGCCCTTAAGATATTCCCCTTCAGGATGGAAAATGCTTACAGGGTGATCTGCGGGTTGAGAAAGGTGATGTAATACCTTTACACGTCGTCCACTTTGAATGGCAGCCGCAAGAACTGTCGATTCAAATAATCGTCTGTCAACTACCTGCGAACAAGAGAATGTAAAAAGAATTCCTCCTGGCGCAATTTTCCGAAATGCCGTTGCATTGATTCGTTTATAACCTTGCACTGCTTTATGTCGTACATCGCGATGCTTGGCAAAGGCAGGAGGGTCGAGGATAATCAAATCGTAAGGTTCTTCCATTTCGTTTAAAAAACTCATGGTGTCAATGGCAAAGGATTTATGTTTTTCACCGTCAAAGCCATTAAGAACCACATTTTCATCTGTTAACTCGATGGCTATTTTTGAGCTGTCCACCGAATGTACTTCTTTGGCATCACCATTTAATGCATAAATGGAAAAACCTCCTGTATAACAATAGGTGTTTAGCACTTTTTTGCCTTTGGAATATTGTCCTACCAATTCACGATTGAAACGTTGATCAATAAAGAAGCCCGTCTTTTGACCCTTTACCCAGTTTACTTCAAATTTATTTCCGTTTTCAATTACAATATCAGATTCTTTATTTCCAAGTAAAAAATGATTCTCAACATCAAATGGTAAATTTTTAGGAAGACTCTCTTTACTTTTTACATAAATTGTATCAAGTTTATCCTTGTATATTTCTTGAAGTGCATTTGCTATTTCATCCTTCAAATGAAACATTCCTACGGAGTGGGCTTGAATTACAGCCGTTTTATTATAAATATCAATTACTAAACCGGGCATTCCGTCACCTTCAGCAAATACCAAGCGATATACATTGGTGTTGGGATTATCAATCAGATTTAGTGATTTTCTTACATCAAAAGCTGTTTGCAGTTTTCGTTTCCAAAAATCAGCATCTAATTCGATTTGTTCGAAACTGAAAACGCGCACTGCAATGGAACCGCTTCCCCAATGACCTATTCCTAAGAAACGATCTTTATTATTGAATACTTCAACAATATCACCTTCTTGAGTAGGCCCATATATTTTTTTTATTGCACCAGAAAATACCCATGGGTGTTGACGTAGCACAGCATCGTCTTTTCCTGATTTTAGTACAATTTTTGTCCTTTCTATCATAATCTTAAATAATATTGTGCGTTATATCCTTATTAATATATACAATTAAAGTTAGAGATAACACACGAAATTTGGCTGCAAAATTAAGCTTTCTATGCATAGCTTATAATTATCAAATAATTATTTTACATATTTAACACAAATAGCTCAATTTATGCTGAATAAATCGGACTAAAACAGCTCAATCTTTTTCACATTTCAATGGTGATAAATACCTATTTTTGCTCAAATATTATAAACGATATGTTTATAGTTTTACAAGAATTATTCTTCGATGATATTCGGTGGGGATAATTAGAATAAATATAAAATAATACTATAAAACTTAATTATTATGAAAAAGATTTTAAGCCTATCATTAATTGCTGTTTTGGGGTTGCTAATTTTCACCTCGGCAACACCTAAGAAAAAAAAGAAAAAAGTTTTCAAAGGAAGAATTACGTACAATCTTTCGTATGAAGGAGATGCATTAACTCCTATGCAGAAATCACAACTGCCTACTTCTCTTACAGTAAAAGTATTAGGTACAATGACTCATACAGAGATTTATCAAGGTCCGGCAATTATTACTCTGATAGAGCGTCCTGAGGAACATGTGAAAATCACCATGGTTGAAATAATGGATAAAAAAGCCGGAATTACTGAAATAGATACTACCACAGTGGATACAACAGAACAGTTTACAACTGAAATTGAATATACTGAAGATACCAAGGAAATTGCTGGTTATACTTGTAAAAAAGCGGTTGTTACATTTACCCCAAAAGAAGGAGTTGATGCTGATGAACAAACATTGGCAGTTTATTATTGCCCTGAATTAGGTGGGGCGGAATTGAATCCCAATGGCCCATATAAAGGAATGCCTGGACGTGTTTTAGAATTTTATCAAGTAGTTCCTGGTTTGATTACCAAATTGGTGGCAACCGAAATTAAAAAGGGCGGCGTTAATGAATTAGTTGATTTCTACTTTAATGCTGACTTTAAAGAGTTTAAGACAAAAGAAGAATTAATGAAATATATTCAGGGACAATAATAAACGATGGCAGCAGCAAAAAAAACTAAAAAAAACACACTGAGAGATGAGGTAGAAGAGCCCTCAAAAAAGAAGCGTGTAAAAAGTAAATCTAAGAAATCGAAGGCTTCTATTAAGCCTTCGATTAACTTAGCATTCATAAAAGACGAACGTACTCATAAAGTTTTGGGTGGTTTTTTTATGCTGTTTTCCTTTTATCTATTATTAGCTTTTATATCTTATTTTATCAGTTGGTTTAGTTGGCAGACTGATGATATTTTCTCAGACATAGGTTTTTCCCGTGTTTTATTTGATAATACCATTGAAGTACACAATTTCACAGGGCGTTTAGGTGCAGCTTTATCTACGCTTTTTATTAAGTATGGATTTGGAATTGCATCATTTCTCATTATTTACATAATGTCTCTTGTGGGTTTTAGATTGTTTTTTGGAACACATCTCTTATCTTTCAAAAAAGCACTTAGACATTCTTTCTTTGGTTTAATTTGGTTTTCGTTTGCTTTGGGTTTTTTATTCCGAGGTGCTAAGTCAGCTATATTTGGTGGCGTATTTGGCTATGAGCTCTCAACTTGGTCAATTGGTTTTTTAGGTAAAACTGGTACCTTTATTCTGTTGTTTTTTACCCTTGCAAGTTTTCTTATTGTTGCTTTTAATATTCATGAATACTTTTCGAAATCTTCTGGGAAAGAAGTTGAAGACCCTGAAAAGGAAGCTGCTTTGGATAATTATAGCACAGATGGACTTGGTATAGATGATTTAGCGGCTCTGGAGGGTGGAAATACGCAAAATGAAGAGAATGATGAGCTTGAATTAGAGCTTACTTTAAGTAATACTAATGAATTGAACACGGCAGAAGCTGTAAAAGAAGAAACTGATATTCCATTGGAAGTTGAATCGGATGACACTGTGGCTTTAGAAATGGATGTGAATCTGCCTAAAGAAATGGCGGAGTCAGAAGAGGGTGAAGCTGATTTGGAATTGGCTATTGAGAAAGTAGAAGAGGAGGGAGCCGTGAAGGAGAATATTCCTGAATCGGGACATGGTATTGACACAGAATATGACCCAACAGCTGATTTAAGTAATTTCAAAAATCCATCTTTGGACTTGCTTGAAGATCATGGTAGCTCTAATGAGATATCGATGACCAAAGAAGAACTCGAGGCTAATAAAAATAAGATTGTAAAGACATTAGGAGATTACTCCATAAAGATTAAGAGCATTAAAGCGACTATTGGTCCCACGGTTACTCTTTATGAAATTATCCCAGCAGCAGGGGTGCGTATTTCAAAAATCAAGAATCTTGAAGATGATATTGCTTTGAGTTTGGCTGCGATGGGTATTCGTATTATTGCTCCCATTCCGGGTCGTGGAACCATTGGTATAGAAGTGCCAAATCTACATCCTGAGATTGTTTCCATGAAAACGATTCTTACTTCGGAGAAATTTCAGAATTCAAAATTTGATTTGCCCGTAGGAATTGGTAAAACCATTTCAAACCAAACTTATGTATTTGATTTGGCTAAA
>QNXT01000139.1 GCA_003973505.1 Bacteroidota bacterium | reverse complement strand
ACTTATTTCGAAGATGGAACCATCGAGATAGCTCCCTTGGCATTTATGCGGGGTCGTACTTTGGATCATGCGTTTGTAATTTTGGACGAGGCTCAAAATACCACGAGTTCGCAGTTGAAAATGTTTTTAACCCGAATGGGTAAAGATGCAAAGTTTGTGATAACGGGTGATATTACTCAGGTAGATTTACCTCGAAATCAGCATTCGGGATTGATGACAGCTGAGAAGCTGTTGAGCAATGTGAAAGGAATTGAATTTATTAAATTGGATCAGGGTGATGTGGTGCGCCATAAACTGGTAACTCGAATTATTCGAGCCTATGGAGAAGAATAATAAACTAACAATATAAAAGTGTACTATTATGAGTAATGCAGTAGTAAAAACAAAATTTAATTTTCCAAAACAAAAGAGCTTATACGAAGGAAAAGTTCGTGATGTATATAATATTAACGACGATCTTTTGGTGATGGTTGTGAGCGATCGTATCTCGGCTTTTGATGTGGTGCTTCCCAAAGGAATACCTTATAAAGGGCAGGTTTTGAATCAAATAGCGGCAAAGTTTTTAGATGCCACTGAGGATATTGTTCCCAATTGGAAAATTGCTACGCCCGATCCCAATGTAACCGCAGGTTTATACTGCGAGCCCTTTCCTGTGGAAATGATTATTCGAGGTTACCTAACAGGTAGCTCATGGCGTTCCTATAAAAATGGCTCTCGTAATATTTGTGGTGTGGCCATTCCTGATGGAATGAAAGAACATGAGCGTTTCCCTAGTCCAATTATTACGCCTTCAACAAAGGCGGAACAAGGCGAGCATGATGAGGATATTTCGAAGGAAGAAATTCTTGCACAAGGTTTGGTTTCGGCTGAGGATTATGCGAAATTAGAGAAATATACTGCTGAATTGTTTCAAAGAGGAACCGAAATAGCTGCCGAAAAAGGTTTGATATTGGTGGATACCAAATATGAATTTGGAAAAGTTGGTGATGAGATTTATTTGATTGACGAGATTCATACTCCCGATTCATCACGCTACTTTTATGCTGATGGCTACGAAGAGCGTCAGGCAAAAGGTGAAAATCAAAAGCAGTTGTCCAAAGAATTTGTGCGCGAATGGTTGATGGAAAATGGATTTCAAGGTAAAGAAGGTCAGGAAGTTCCTGAGATGACAGATGAGTTTGTAAATCAGATTTCGGAACGTTATATAGAGCTATATGAAACCATTACGGGCGAAAAGTTTGAGCCTGCCGATACTTTTGATGTGCAAAATAGAATTGAAGAGAATGTAAATAATTTCTTGAAAACATACTATAGATAGATCGTAAATCAATGGATACAATGGCCATAGAGAATCGGGTTTTGGCTCGGATTTCTATGGCTTTTGTTTTTTAGGATAAAAAAATTAAAGAGCCGATTTCTAAACGGTTTTTTCTTTAGCTTTGTGCAAATAGTGTTTCAAGTTTTAACTATGAAAAAAGCAATACATCTTTTATTTATTATTTTTTTGCTAGTTTTTGCAGCAGAAAGTATAAATGCCCAGAAAGCCATAAAAATGGTTTCGGGTATTAAGGGGGAAATATACGATCAGTTTGCCAAAGATATTCAAAACAATACCCATGTAAATCTGAAAATATATCAAACTCGAGGTAGTTTGGATAATTTGGATTATTTGTTTTCTGACAGCATACAAATTGCTTTTATTCAGTATGATGTGTTGCAAGCCACCCATCCTAAAAAAGAAGTTTCTAAATATATAAAAGTATTTCTTCCTTTATATCATGAGGAGGTTCATTTAATTACTTTAAGAAATTCGGATATAAATTCATTAGATGATTTGTTTGATAAAAAAGTGGGGGTTGGGCATTCCAATTCGGGTACTTATGTTACGGCTAGTGTTATAAAGAAGGTTGCCGGGCTTAGTTGGAAAGATGAGTTTATTCCTTTCAATAAATCGGTTGATGCTTTGCTTGAGGGTAAAATTGATGCATTTTTTTATGTTGGGGCCGCTCCTTCATCTTATCTTAGTTCTCTTAAACCCAATATAGCAAATCGGCTAAGACTTGTAGATATTCGAAATAAACAATTATCTGATATATATGAAAATCAGATAATTAAAAAAGATGTGTATGCCTGGAATAATAAGGATGTTGTTACGATAAATGTACCCACTTTACTATTGGTAAATACGCATAATATCGATACCGCTATGGCACGTCAGATTGATATTTTGTATAACGACTTGAATGATAATTTAAAAGGAATTCAATGGAATAAGTTTTCGCATCCCAAATGGGCACAGGTTGATTTTAGCAATATGAAAGGCATTGACTGGCCTGTTTATAAGAAAGAGTATGTTTCTTATGAGTTGGTTGTAAATATCATGGCAATTATAGCTGCGATTCTTAGTTTTATACAGATATACTTTATTATCAATAAATTGTGGAAACGAAAACATGAACAGGTAGTAGCCGAGAGTATTTCTATTTCAGCTATGTTTATCAGTATATTTATCAATGGATTTTTTGCTATAAAAAATTTAGGAGGAGGAAATATTCCTCAACTATCAGCCAATTTGATGTGGATTACAGCGAGTGTTATCAGTACTGTAATTGGTGTGGGTTTGTTTGTTTCTTCTAAACGTGATCGTGGATTTTTTCACTTATTGTTAGAGGCATTAAATTTAGAGCGTCATGAGGCTGGCGATTTGGCAAAAATATTCTTCAAGCCATCGGGGGCTGCTAAGATTATTGAAATACTTGGTCGTGTAGCTATGGTTGACAATGATTTGGATAAGAAAGAGCGTGATTTTATTCAAGGATTTGCTGATAACTGGGGTATTAGAATGGATTGGGAAGGGATACGAAAATATCGTGATGAATCGGAACGTCGTTTTCAAGAGTTGCGACGAGCTATGAATTCTTATCTTGCGACCTCACCACCCAAAGAACAAGCATCGCAATTGATGGATGTGATTTCATTGCTAGTGAATGTAGATGGTGTGCTTACTGAAGAAGAGGATTTAATGCTATCTGAGTTGACGGGCTTAATAATGAAATATTTGGGGAAAGGTAGTGAAGTGGATATCTATAAAGTAGCTGTAGTTCCCCAAAGTGAAGAGCAGGAAAAAGCGGTTTCCAATTTGTTGAAAGATTTAAACAAAGAGGAAATAGCGGGGGGATGGGCTTTTGTTTCCGAGGCTTACTATTCAGAACGTTATGCTGGAATTATTTCAGCTCAGTATCGGGCACTCAAGGTTTTTTCAGTGGTGTTTAAACCCAAAGAAATTGAAAAGCTGGAGCGTTATATGAAGGAAAAGAATGGGAAATAGTTAATCAATGCCAGGATAAATACGATTGGCAATATCACGTGCAAATTGTAGCTGTTTTCTGTCAATATTTACGGTTTCATTTTTGCCATCTAAATATTCGAGTAGGTGAGCAGTATGTAAATTTCCTACAAGTTTATGCTGCGACATTGGGCAGCCACCTAAACCATTCAGCACTGAGTCGAATCGGCGACAGCCTGCTCGATAGGCTGCATCTAAATTTTCTTCCCAATTGCTTGGTGTGGTATGCAAATGTGCACCAAATTCGATATGAGGAAATTCATGAATCATATTTTTAAATACGTCATAAATACGTTCTTTATTTCCTAAGCCCATAGTGTCGGAAAAGGCAATAATTTTTACATCATGCTCCTGTAAAATTCGTGTCCAGCGATAAACGATGTCCGTGCCCCATTTGTCGCCATAAGGATTTCCGAAAGCCATCGACATATATAGAACCAACTCTTTATTTTGTTTTGCGCAAATATTCTGAATACCATCAATTATTCGATAAGCTTCTTTTACATTTGAGTTGATATTGAGCTCTGAAAAGGTGCGAGAAATGGAAAAAGGAAATCCGATGTAATGAATTTGCTCGTATTGAGCGGCTTCGTTAGCTCCACGTAAATTTGCTACTATTGCAAGTAGTTTCGTTTGGCTTTCTGACAAATCTAAATTTGATACCACTTCGTGTGTGTCTGCCATTTGAGGGATTGCTTTATGAGAAACGAAGCTTCCAAAATCGAGACTGTGAAATCCCACTTTTAGTAATGCATTTAGAAATTCAATCTTGTCTTTTGTAGGGATAAATTGCTTAAAACCCTGCATTGCATCACGAGGCGATTCTATTATTTTAATCATGGTTATTTTTGCTCATAAAGATATAATACTATTATGATATTGTCAAGTTTAATATCAAAATAATTAAATAGTTATAAGTTTATGATTGAAAATCTGAATTTCCCCAAAACAGAAAACACTTTAAGGGACAATAAAAGAACTTGCTGCTGCGGAGTTTAAATTAAGATTTGGAAAGATATGTTTCCCCTTAAGTGGTTCAATATGGAAGTTGCTATAATACGAATCGCCATAGGATTTAAACCAAACCGTTTCTCCGGAAGTAAATCCCATATCCTCTAGTTTGTGTGGATTTAAACGATATTCTATAGGATTACTATTCGAGATTAATACACTGGTGTACGATTTGAAGTCTTCATAACTAACCATATCGTTAGTATTGAAAAAGATGCGTATGTATTTCGCTGTGTCGGGGGTAGCTGCTGGAGCTGTGCTAACGGAAATAAATACCGAGCCTAAAGAGTCCTTTGCAGTATTGCTTAGCACTTTGGTTGTTGATTTCTGACCTAAAGAGGGAATAATGCTAATTTGTGTGTGCTCCGTTTGATGAGAGATATTGTTTAGAATAAAAATACCGTAGTTGGGCTTAGTGAAAATCAAAGAGTAGGTACCATACTTTACATTGTCAAAGTGGTATTTTCCAGTTGCGTCAGTAGTGTCTGATATTAATGGGTTGGAACCATAAATGGATACAATCATTCCATCCTTTGGAAGTGGGGTTTGAGACTCATCATAAAGTTTAACCATTCCACTCATGCTGCCTTCGGTTCCTGTATTAGGATTCGGCTCATCTTTTTTACAAGAAGAGCTAATTAAAATAAATACCGTAAGTATTAAAAAGCTTAATTTTTTCATGCTGCAAAAGTACGCTTTCTCGGTGTATTGCGAAAAAATAATTGTTGCGAAAAAAATATTTCAAACCTAAAATACTAATATTTAATCGATTGTGATAATTTGTAAAATTGTTGATATTTTCCCTTTTATTATTATACAAATTTGTATATTTGCAGCCTCTTAAATGAGAATCATGGCAAGGCTTGAGATATCGATATTGAAATCTAAGTCAAGCATGATAAACCAGTAAAATGGCGAGGTAGCTCAGCTGGTTAGAGCGCATGATTCATAATCATGAGGTCGGCAGTTCAACCCTGCCTCTCGCTACAAATTAAAAGCACTTACAGATGAGAATCTTAAGTGCTTTTCTTATTTGCACATAACCCTTTATTCAAATATCAAAAAAATTAATAACCTGAGTTCGACGTAAGATTTCACTCACAGAAAGTCAATAGCAGACCAGATTTGCTGCTAAATATCACGAAGTAATAGCGGGCTATTACGAGTGGTATTTAGTGCGAAGATGGTTTGCTATTGACTTTTTTATATAAATTTCGATA
>QNXT01000053.1 GCA_003973505.1 Bacteroidota bacterium | reverse complement strand
TCATTGTTAGAATTGATGCATTCAATAGAGCGGGTACAAGATTTTCATTAACTGCGGCATCAAAACTTTTGAATCCGTAATTTGTGGCTAAACTATCTAGCATTGCTGTTTTTTTCACCTCATCTAAGCCCTCCATATTCGTTGTTTCCATTGATTGCACTTCTTTCAATAAAGCAATCGTATTATCAATACCGCTATCGCTTAATAATTGTTCCGAAGAAAAAACATCTTTAATGGAATTAAAATACTCCTCAGGAAATGATTCTGGTTTTACCAATTTGCTTTTCTTCTCTTTCGCAATCTCTTTTGGCAATTCAACATTTTCCGCTCTTTTATTAATCTTAACAGCGGAAATAATAGAATTTGCAATATTGTCATCCCAATTAGCTGTTGGAGCTTGTACTACAATTTCAATAATATCTGAGCCATTATAAACCAAGCATGTTCTTTTAATCTTCTCCTCATTTTGTTGAAATTTTTCTTTAATGGTAAGAGCAGGAAGTCCATCTACTTCAATTTGATGTACTTCATCGATGGGAGCAAAACCATAATCATGTTTAATATCCTTATAGATATCTCCTGACGACCATTTATAAACAGAACCATACATCTTCATCCCATTAGGCCCTTCCCCATTAGCTTTCCAATCACCAGGCAATGTACATTCTAAGATTCCATCATCTGAATTATAAACTACCTGATTTTCCGAATTATTATCTTGTTTAGCATCATTATTTGATGCTCCTCCACAAGCAGATATCATTAATATTACTGCCATACCGAAAATAAATGTTAGCTTTTTCATCATAATTTCTCCTTTTGTTAGTTAAAAAAATAAAGTTTGCGTTAGCGTATCATATTTAAGAGCCCACCTAAAGGTTTCGGGCAAACATGAACACTTTCATTCTATCCCGCTAAGTTACAAATTTATCCATTAAAAATCTTTCAATTTATCTGAGAATTTATAGTTTAGAAAATATATTTACGCAAATAAATTAAGCAACATAAATCAGTGCCACTTTAGATAAACATGCCCAAAACGAACATCACAATCTACCATCCGTAGGTTTAGAATGAAAAACAAAATCAAATAGCGACTTTCATTTAAAATAAACATCTGAAAAAAACATTATTTTTGAAGAATTAAAACAGCAACTTACAATAAAACAAAAGTGATTCATTCCAATGGTTTCACCAAAGTTTTACACTTAAACTGTAAAGACATGTTAGACCCAACAGAAGCCAAATGGCTTGCCAAATATATTGAAGTACGTGCTGCGATTCCTTTTTCGGAGCAAGTAAATAGCATATCTTCAAACGAAAAGAAGTTATACGCTCATTTACATAATAGTGGTATTCTTTATGGCCATCCCATTAAGCTTCCTCTGGACTTGAAGATTGAAACTACAAACTGGCCGGTAAAAGAGCGTTTAAAACTTATTTTTAGCGAAGCTTTTATTGCCACAGGATTAATCATGCATCCTGACATTATCGAAAAATCCAACAAACCCATTACCGAAGTATTTGGCGATCATATTGTTCAGTTTTATGAGTATTATCGCCCTGAACTATTAAAAGACGGCTTCCTCTCTTTTAATAAAGATAAATCAAGTATTGGTGTTGCTGAGCGAATTTTTGATCGCCGCATCACAGTAAAAGCTCAATGGAATGCAAGTTTTTGGCGTGGTTTTTTTCATAATATCTTGCTATTTGTTGACCTTATTCATTATATCGATTGGATTAATAAAGACAAGCAAAAGCAGAGTGAGTTACTTAGTAGAAAAGCTTTTCTTATTCGTTGGGACGCTCTTAAGCTTATTTCCATGGCAACCAATGCCGACGATGATAATCACGAAAGGGAATTTAGTTTATTCAACTTTTTTGTGGAATCGGCTGGTTTTGATAAAGAAAATCGCCAGAAAGCCAAGAAATTAATTAATAAAAAGTTCAATTTCTCTGATTTACAGATTGACAAGAACAGTTCTTGGCTACGTCGGAAATATTTTTTGGAAATAGCTATTCTGAGTATTTGGGCCGATCGAAAAATTTCACCTAAAGAAGAGGTTTTCCTATCTGATTTATGCAATCACCTTGGCTTTGATGAAACCGAAAGAGATAGCAGTATTTTAAGTGTTCAAAGTTTCGTGATGAATAATTGGGAACGAGTTCACTTTTTGCAAGAGAAACAAAACTTTTTTATTCTTCGCAAGCATTTGACACAACGCATGACAATGGTTGCTAAAAAATATGCGAATGAAATAAAGGAGGAGATTCATCAGAGTAAAGAATTGATGGATTTATTAAAAATTGCCAATAGTCGCGAATTATCATTATCGGAAAAGGAGCAAGTACGCATGCAACTTTATGATATTCTTAAAAGCATTCCTGCGTTTGTCATTTTTGCACTACCATTCTCTTTTCTAACCATTCCTGTTTTGATGAAAATCATTCCAAAGTCAGCTTTTCCCAGTTCATTCGACCCCAATCGATTGGAAATAAAAAAACGAGGCAATCGTACTATTGATTTGTAAGCTCGGCTTCTTTTTTGCTTAACCTGTTCACAACAATGGTCTGTATTTCCGACATTTGCTCAGGATTACTTGCGTAGTAGCGAATATTATCCTGAAAGTCTTTTTCGGTTATATGGTACTTCTTAAAAAGATTCTCATAATAGAACTTGCTTATTTCCTTGGAATCTGCACCTTTTCCAATCTCTACACGGATGGCAGCTTCCACCAATTGCGTATCGTAATATAATTCCGTAAACACCTCTTTCGACAATATATTTTCGGGCTTGGATTTAGTATCCTTATCCGTTAACGCGCCTTGTGTACAAGCCATCGTCGAAAAGCTTATTAAAAAAAGAAGAAAATATTTCATTTTACAAAAGTAGATTTTTAAAAGTTTACATATTATGGAACAACTTATTCAAACGATACGCCCATCACAAAAAACACCTTTCGGCTTTTACTTCCTCGATTCAAGATTTTTTGATATCCCGAAATCAGAAAATACGGTCCATACCAATGCACAATACGACCATAATCTTCAGCCAGCACCTGCTCACCTTGCTTAACGGTAGGTAAAGAAGTAGCCTCTTTTTTATAAAGTGTTTTGTCCTTATTACAAACCTTGAAATATACATTTTCGTTTAAATAATACATAAACACTTGCGTATCATCATCTGTATATGCGGTCACGATTTCGTTCAAATAATAATTTTGCACATCCTTAACCTCAATATAATTATCCCAGAGAAAATTCCCTTTGGCATCAAAAGCAGCAGCTATAGCATAGGTTGTTTTATAACCATCAAAAACTTCAGTTTGATACATATAACCTCGTGCATCATACATGGTTTCGTAGTGATAAACTGGGTAATACGATTCTGCCACCAAAATATACTGCCCATTTTGCTTTAAAATCCGATTATGCATCAATAATCTAAAATTCAACTCAACGGAACGTCCTTTTGCCTCCATATTCTTTAGCTTCTGCTGCTCTCTAAAGTTTAGGGTATTAAAAATATTTTTAAAGGCTGTAAAGGGATAATACTTTATAAACCCAAATGCCTTATGATCTATTTTTCCAATAAAAACGCCAATTGCATTTTCATCATCTCGCCTTCTCTTTTTGGGTTTTACATTATTGTAGGTTCCGATAAACAGCAATTCCGAATCATCCGAATACACCAAATTACCATCAATAATATTATGTCCTTCTGAAGAACTCAACAGACTAGCCGTGATAATATCCCCATGATTATCAATATCTAAAAGTCGTAATTTTCCTTCTGCACTTTTGATATCTTTAACCAAAACCAGGAAACGATTGCGCACCGTATCAGCCAAAGCTGAAATGATATAATATTTTGAAGGAATTTTAGCAGAAACGATTTTCTCGGTAGTGGTTTTGGCATTGTATTTATCAAGTTCAGACTGCATATATTCCAAACCCACACCATATAAATACAGTTGATTATTGAAGTTTTTCAATCCCACAAGCAACGACCTCCGATTTCCTTTGAATAAATAAGATGTATAATAACCATCATTAATATTCATACGTATTTTCAAAAACGAACCTCCCTCTCCTGATCTTTTCACCAATAAAATATGCAAAATACTGTCATTTGTCAGCTCCATATCACTTAAACTATACATTCGTGGAGCAATTACATCTTTTTCCCAAACGGTCTTCAAGGCTTTATCAAGACCTGTCACCTTCCACAAATCGCCCTTACTATAACGCTTTGCATAATGTCGAAAAACGATTACCCGATTCTTTGAAGCCGGGAAAATTTGCATTTGATCATATTGTTTCGACGAAAACTCCGCACGCAAAGGTTCGTAATTTTGCGCCCAAAGCAAGCTTGGAACAAAAAGCAATAAAAACAATATAATTCTACCGTTCAGAGTCATAAACAATATTGGGTTTAATGATTTACGAAAATACGTAATTTCTTCAAGCCAACTATCAAAATAAGGCTGTTAATAACCCTCTTTCTATCACAATATTTTAGTCATAATAAAGCACTACTTTTGTTAAATCATGTCGGATAGCCTATTACATATTAAAGATTTGCAGATTGATTTTCGCAGCGATGGCGGATTAAACACAGCCGTTCGTGATATAAATTTTCAGTTGCAAAAGGGAGCTATTCTAGGTATTGTTGGTGAATCGGGTTCAGGTAAATCGGTTACTTCCATGGCTGTGATGGGAATACTCCCCAAATCGTCGGCTCTGATTCCCAAGGGCGAAATTTTATTTACCAAGCGCGATGGTAGCGTAGTTGATTTATTAAAAATCAAGGAATCGGAAATGCGAGAGCTCAGAGGAAATGAAATTGCCATGATTTTCCAAGAGCCTATGACTTCACTTAATCCTACTATTAAATGTGGACCTCAGGTTGCAGAAGCATTAATGCTGCATAAGAAAATGAGTTTTGCCCAAGCAAAAAAACGCACCATCGAATTGTTTACCGAAGTGGAACTTCCTCGTCCTGAAAAACTTTTTGACTCCTATCCGCACCAGATTTCCGGAGGGCAGAAACAAAGGGTAATGATTGCCATGGCTATTAGTTGCGAACCATCTTTGCTTATTGCCGACGAACCCACTACAGCACTTGATGTTACAGTACAAAAAACCATTTTGGAAATATTAAAAAATCTCCAAAAGAAATATGGTATGAGTATCATTTTTATTACGCACGATTTGGGAGTCATCGCCCAAATTGCAGAGCGCGTATTGGTGATGTATCGTGGCGATTTGATTGAAGAAGGAAGTACTAAAGACATTTTTTCAAACCCAAAAGAAGCTTATACTCAAGGACTCATTGCTTGTAGGCCTCCCATGGAAAAACGATTCACAAAACTCCCCACCATTGCAGATTTTGTAAACCAAGAAGGAAAGCACCAATTTGTTTTTCAGGAGATTGATGCAGAGCAACGAGCCGAAAACCATAAAAATTTATATACAAAACCACCTTTAATGGAGGTGAAAAACCTGAATACCCATTTTATATCTGAAACCAATTTTTTTGGTCGGCCAAAAGCATGGGTTAAAGCGGTAAATAATGTCAGCTTTGAAGTTTATAAAGGAG
>QNXT01000084.1 GCA_003973505.1 Bacteroidota bacterium | reverse complement strand
GATGGTATAAATTTCTATTTCGATAAGAACCCTTATAATAAGAATGTGGATAACATTGTAGTACTAGACTTAGCTAAGTCGCCAAAAGATTTAGAACGTATTCCTACCTGGAATGCCAAGGCAATGAAATCAATAGAATTTAAAGCTATTGCATCATCTGAAAATCCGCCAAAACATACGGCTGCGAGTATTTTTGACGCTAAAAAGAACAATGTTTTTAGCGAAGGTGTACACGTTAAAGGCTGGTGGCAACCCGAAAAGAAAGATTCGGAACCATATATTGGAGTAGAATTTAATCAGTTAGAGAAAATAAAAATGCTTTATCTTAGTGAGCAAATAAGAAATTATACCATTGAGGATTTTATCATTGAAGTAATGAATGAAAAGGGTGATTGGCAGGCAATCTACCATGGAACAGAAATTGGTAATGGTTTCCGAATCAAACTCTCTGCTGAACCCATCAAGGGTGTTCGAATTAAGATTCTAAAGAATCAAAAAGGACAAAAAATAAAATTGAGTACATTTGATATATTTAAATAAGGACTTATGAAGAAAAATAGAGCACTTCAATTAGGGGCATTAGCCATTGCTATTGTTGTAATGGGATTCACCTTAATTCCTACACAGCAAAAAGCGAAACATAAAAGATCAGAAAAAAAGCCCAATGTACTTTTTATTTTGGCTGATGATTTGGGCATAAATGCAACGCATTGCTATGGTAGCAAGGTGGTTGAATCACCAAACATCGATAAATTATATGATGAAGGAATGCATTTTACCAACGGCTATTCCAACGACCCAACATGTGCTCCCTCACGTGCATCCATTATGTCGGGGCAATATGTACCACGTCATAAAGTATATCGTGTGGCCGACCGATATAAAAACAAACCAAATACTTTGCACAATATGAAGTATTTGCCTCCACCGGTAAACAAAGTAAAAGGTGCTGGCGTGGGAATGAATCTTGACCGAATTACCATTGCCGAAGCTTTGAAAGCCAATGGATATGTTACAGCGGCTTATGGTAAATGGCATTTAGGACATGGTAAATTGGGTGTTAGACATCAGGGTTTCGACCATGGTTTCGAAATGACAGGGCATTATACACTAAAGACAGACCCCAAACAAAACTATCCTACCGATAAAAGTTTATACTCATCAGACTTGGTAACCGATAGCATCATTAAATTTATGAGAAATTCGGTAAAAGCCGGCGAACCATTTTTTGCCTATGTACCTTATTATTTAGTACACAAACCTTTGGAACCAAAGCCAGAGTACTTGGCTTATTTCAAAAAGAAATTTGAAGGAAGTGATGAAGTAGGTCCAAAAGAAATTAAAGTTTTGGCAATGATAAAAAGCCTTGACGAAAATGTAGGTCAACTGATGGCTGCACTTAAAGAACTGGGTATTGATGATAATACCATCGTAATTTTTGCCTCGGATAACGGGCATTATAAAACGGAAAGCAATATTTTCAATCAGCCCTATCGAGGAGTCAAAGGACAAACCTATGAAGGAGGAATAAGAGTTCCATATATTTTCCGATGGAATAATCATATAAAACCCAAGTCGGAATCCACAGAGCCCATTATTCATGTGGATATTTATCCAACCATTTTAGGTTTAACAAAATCGAAACCAGCAAAAGATTATATCTTAGATGGCGAAGATCTTTCACCAATTTTATACGGAAAATCAACAAAAACCAAGCGTGATGCTTTGGTTTGGGAATACACCAATTATGCTCGTTATAATACAAAACGTCACTCTTTCGCTTCGGAATGGGTAAATGTAATTCAAATGGATGGTTTTAAAATGACAGAAGTAATTGAAAGCGGCGATTATTATCTTTACAATTTGAATAACGACCCTTATGAAACTAAGGAAGTTTCGGCGGAATACCCAAAAGAGATAGCGAAACTAAAAGCGCGTTTGGAGCAATGGAAAAAGGAAACAGGTTATCAAGCTCCTGTCCCAAATCCTGACTACGCACCCACAAAATAAGAATTAACAATATACAAAACATTATAAACCAAATTTTTACAAACATGAAACATTTAATTTTATTAGTAGCTATTATGGGGTTTACAATTACCCTAAATGCACAGAGTCAGAAACAAATTGATAAAGCAAAATCTTGCTCAGAGTATATTGCCAAAGCAATGTCGTTGGACGAAGCAAAAACAACATTTTTATACAAAGCTTTATTAAACAATGCGGTAGAAGCCAAAGAGAGAAAAAAAGGGCTTGATAAAGAAGCAAAGAAAGCTGTAAATAAAGCGTTGAAAAACGAATTAAAAGCAGAATTGTCGAAGCAGTTTTCAAAAGAGGAAATTAAGCGAATATTTGCTTTAATGAAAGAGAAAAGAGCCTTGGATAAGAAGAAATAGTACAATTACACATTTCTCAGAATAATTACACCTTACTCATAGAGGTATAATATTCTGAATTATACTAATCTTATTTGGATACAATAATTAAATACAGACTATATACAAATAGTCTGTATTTTTGTTTTTACAATCTTGAGTTTCAAATTTAATCTTTCATCTTACTGAATTATTGAAATATTTTGGCTAATGAAGTTTTTTACACACTGTATAATTCTGTTTCTACTCTTTTTTAGTGAGCAAAAAACTCTTTTTGCACAAAATAAAAGCAGAATTGATAGTCTAAATATAGAATTACTATCAAAAAGCAACCCAAATACACGTCTTGATATTTATAAAAAACTATTTAGCGAACATATAAAGGGGTCATATAATCAGGCTCTGGATTTTTCCTATAAAGAATATCAGCAAGCAAACAAAAATCAGGATTTACTTCTTAAAATAGATGCATTACAAAATATTGCTTACACATATAATCAAAAGAGTAATTATGATAGTGCCATATATTATATAAATCAGGCTATTGATTTAAGCAAAAAGAGAAACTTAGAGCAAGAAGAAAATGAGAGTTATCTAATTGCAGCAGAAATACTACAAGACAAAGAATACATTAATAAATCCACATCCTATTTATTTAAGGCTCTTAGATATTTTGAAAATCAAGAAAGTAGCAATACTCTTGCAGAAATATATTTGTATATAGGAAAAGCTTTTGCCATTAAAAAAGAATATGCTAAAGCATCCGAATACTATAAAAAAGCACTTGACATATATGAAAGTTTAAACAATCAAGATGGCATAGCAAAAGTTTATATTGAAATGGGCTTTATTAATTATGCTCAAGATAAATATACTGAAGCCATCCTGTTCTTTAAAAAATCATTAGATATAGCAAAGGTAATATTCAATACAAACCTAAGTAGCCTTAGCTATTACTCGCTCTCACTACCTTACGCTGCAATCGACAGCAATGACCTAGCTCTGCAAATGATTTACAACTCCATTGAAATAGACAAGCAACTTAAAAATACCAATAATTTATTTATGGGTTATGATGCGCTTTCAAGCATATACACCTCAATGGACAGCCTTGATAAAGCCGATTATTATAGCGACCTATCGCTTACCCTAGCAAAAAAAATGCAAATCCCGGCACTCCTTTATGGAATTTTAAGCAATAAAATTGATATTAACTATAAGAAGGGGGATTATAAAAAGGCAATTGAAACTTATTATGAAAGAGATAAAATTCATGCTGATTTTTTCCCCGACAAAAAAGACAAAATTGCAGAATTAGATCTCAAATATCAGGAAGAAAAAATTCGTAATCAACTCATCTTAAAACATGAAGCCCAAAAATTCAAAACACTTTTATATACTGGCAGCCTTTTATTATTCATTGCAATTCTCATTGTAATTGTATTATTATTGAAAAACAAGGCTAAAAGAAGTATTATAAAAAGTCAGGAATTAAACGACGAGTTAAACTATAAGAATAAAGAGTTAAGCAATTATATGATTCAACTGGTAAATAAAAAAGAGTTGAACGATTCCATAGTGAAAGAATTGCAAGAACTTTTACTAACGAGTATTAATCAAACTCAAAAAGCTAAGATTAAATCAATCATACGAGATCTCCAAGTCAATTCAAATGAGAATATTTGGAAGGAATTTGAAGTTCGCTTTTTAGATGTTCATAAAGACTTCTATTCAAAACTCGCCAAAGAATATCCAGAACTCACAGCCAATGAAAGACGACTTGCAGCATTTCTTAAACTCAATATGACGACGAAAGAAATATCGGCTATTACCCTAAAAAGTGTTGCCTCAATCGAAATGGCTCGTACTCGTTTACGCAAAAAATTAGGGCTAAATACAAGCAAAGAATCCTTGGTATCCTTCTTTTCTAAGTTTTAAATCATTTTTTTATCATTTTTTTCATCTTTTTTGACACGATTATAATTTTTTTATTATTCTATATTTCAGCTTTATAGAACGTATTGTTATAATAATGTTATAGATAAATCCCCCCTTGTTATGATTTTGTTATATGGATTACATGCATCCAAAACTAGCACCTCCTGTCTGTAGTGTGATTTTTCGCAAGAAATTTCAAAAATTCAATTTGAAACTAAAAAACTAAAAACAGTAATAAATAATTAATTAAAATTAAAACCATGAAAAAATTAAGTACACTTTTATTTTTATTCATCCTTTTATCAGGAACACTACAAGCACAAAACATTTTAGTAACATCAATTACCGTATTAGGATATGGAGGAGCAACCTCTGTTACCGAAGGTCAACAACTTCAATTTGTTGCCGGAGTTTTACCAACAAATGCTACAAATAAAACGGTTACATGGAGTGTAAATAATGTTACTGGAACTGCAAGCATTAACGCTAATGGAGCTTTAACTGCAACAACAGCAGGAACGGTATATGTTATAGCGGCTGCTACAGATAGTTCAAATGTAAAAGACTCATTGGAAATAACCATTACACCTGCAGGAGTAGTTCTTGTAAACTCTATTATTGTACAAAGCACAAATGGAAAAACAGAAATTACTACTAGTGGTGGAACGCTTCAAATGACAGCATCTGTATTGCCAAGCAATGCTACAAATAGCACTATTGTATGGAGTGTAGTTCCAGGTACTGGCGATGCTACAATTGACACTGCCGGATTGTTAACAGCAGTTGCAGATGGTACTGTAGATGTAGTAGCTACAGCTACCGACGGTTCCAATGTATCTTATAGCCTGGAGATTGTTATTAGCAATCAAACAACAGGAATAGCATCTTCAATGAATAACAACAGCATTTCGGTTTATCCAAACCCTGCTACAAACTTCATCAATATTGATGTTAACAAGCTTAGCAATGCGGATAGAATCAACATCAAAATAATTAACACTACCGGTCAAACTGTTTATTCAAAAGAATATACTAATATGAATGGTATCATTAAAATTGAAACATCTAATTTAAGCCAAGGAGTATATTACTTAATGCTCAACAACGGAGTAAACCAAGTAAGTAAAGCAATTAGCATCTTATCAAAATAATAATTTCAAATTACCTACACACATAATTTGGTTATGAAGGCAAGTTCAACAGCTTTGTTGAACTCTGCCTTCTCTTAAAGAAAATTATTATTTGAGATAATATAACTTCACATAAAAACAAAAAAAGCAAACCATGAAACTTATAAAATTAACACTTAGCCTAATACTTTTCTTTAACATTATACCACTGCAAGCACA
>QNXT01000222.1 GCA_003973505.1 Bacteroidota bacterium | reverse complement strand
CGTCAACCTAGGACAAAATATCCTCCGCTATTACGGTTTTTGTGATACCACGCTGGCTACGGAGGAAATGTATGAAAGCTACCTATGGAGCACTGGAGATACCACGCGCAGCATAAGTATTCGCCAAGAAGGTTGGTATTGGTGCGAGGTGCCTAATCTTTATGGAGATATTATGCGGGACTCGGTTTATGTGTACGATTTGGTGGGAAGAGCTAATTTAAAGGATACAGCTATTTGTTTGGGTGATACAGTTATTATTACACTCCCACTATCGCTTAATCCAACCAGACCTTACGCCGCAGGCAATTTACCACCCTTTACGCCGCAGGCATCTTACACATACCAATGGAAAAATTCGAATGGTCAAATAGTTTCCACGGATTCAATCCTAAAAATCCCACTCCAAGACACCTATTCCCTAAAAATTACCGATACCCTTGGGTGCTTTATCACGGATACCGTTCAGGTGTTGGTGGATAGTTTTGAAGTTCAGGCTTCTCTTGGCCCAGATACATCCCTCTGCTCTGGGGATAAAATTGGCCTTGTCACTGCCCAAGCTCAGGCAGATAGCTTTCTTTGGAGTACTGGAAGCACAGATAGTTTATTGGTAGTTAATACAGCTGGTACTTATTCCCTTATTGTCCACGACACCCTCGGCTGCACCGCCAAAGATACCATTACCGTCGCCATTCATGGCATCACACCCTATGTAGTTTTCTCAGCAGATACGGTTTGCTTCCGTGATTCAACGCTATTTATCGATTCATCGCATTCATTGGATCAATCAAATCTTATATTGTGGAATTGGGAATTCGGAGATAATTCTCCCCCTCTCTCTGTCTCTTCATCTCTTAGTCTCCCACACTTATATCCCGATTCAGGAAATTACATCGCAAAACTAACCGTCTCCACCGATTCCAACTGCTCCAACTACGCCTACCGAAACGTCTATGTGCGCCCCTTGCCCGAGCCCGATTTCTATCCTCTTACCGGCTGTCAGAATTTGGAAATTACCTTTGATAATTTAACCCTTCATAAGGATTCCTTGGTGGCATTCTTTTGGAACTTTGGAAATGGAGATACTGCTTTACAAAGCCTTACGCCACAGGCACCTTACGCCGCAGGCAATTTACCATCTATTACTTATATTTATTCGCAATCAGGACAATTTAACACGAGCTTAACCGCCACCGATATTTATGGCTGTAAAGATTCCATAATAAAACAAGTAGATATCAAACCTTCCCCTTCAGCTGATTTTTCTTATTCAAGCGTTTGCAATGGTTCGCCCGTGAGTTTTGCCGATCAAAGTCAAACGCTGCCCTATAACCCTATAATGACTTATGAATGGAATTTTGACCCTTTCTCCCCGTCTCCCAATCCCCCAGTCTCTACGTCTCCAAGCCCAAAATACACTTTCTCAGCTTCAGGATATTACCCCACTGCACTTCGCGTTATCGCCCTCAATGCTTGTTGGGATACCATCACCTTGCCGGTAAAAGTCAACGCCATTCCCCAAGCTGGTTTTAGCTGGCAGAATGCTTGTTCAACTTCTCCCATACAGTTTATGGATACCTCTGTTGTTTCACTCGATTCCATCAATTCGTGGTATTGGAATTTCGACCACGGTACGTTCTTGAGCACAGTAGAAGCCCCAATAATCACTATCAATGATACGTTAATTCATCATGCCACGCTTCGCGTAAAAAGCAGCGCAGGATGTGAAGACAGTACCGCCCATACATTTAAGGTATATCCTTCCCCCACCGCAGCCTTTACCATGGATCGTGAATATGGTCTGCCACCGCTTACTGTTAATTTTGATAATCAGTCAATAACAGGTAGTAAACAACAAACACTAAACAACGAATGGCAATTTGGAGACGGTTTTTACTCAAATCAAGAGAATCCTTCACATATTTACACCGATTCCAATATCTTCCATCCCCAGTTAATAGTAGAAAACACCTACGGATGTAAAGATTCTGTTTTACATACTGTGTACGTCGTTTATGCTGCTGTGGATATTGCAGTAACGGATGTTGTATCTTCGCAAGATCAGGGTTATGCCCGTTTTTCTTGTGTTATCGAAAATCGAGGACAGCAAAAAATTAAGGCCATCGACCTCACGGCCAATTATAATGGAGGTCAGCCCATACAAGAACAATGGACCGGAGAGCTTTTCGCCAGTCAAAAAATAAATTATGTTTTTCAGGCGAAGATAAAGCTTAGCGGTACTCCTTCCTATTACTGCATTACAGCTACGCCACTAAACACCGATATTGAAGATGAATCGCCGGCAAATAATACCCTTTGCAAGGAGTATCAAGCTCAGCTCTGGGTGGGGAATACATACCCCAATCCTACAAGCGACTTTATCAATATTGATGTGATTCTTCCTGTCAATCAGGAAATCAGTCTTTCGGTCTCAAACATCGAAGGCAAACAGCTTCAGTCTGTTAATATTAAGGCTAATCGTGGGTTAAATCAACTGAAGATTAATACCACATCCTACCCAGCCGGAACTTACCAACTTAAAATAGAGAGCGGAACAGATTCGGAAGTCCGACGGTTTATTATTCTTTGAATTTGAGATTATGAATTAACGAATGGACTTGTGCCGCTTCGCTGCATCTTGTTTGTTATTTTTTGATTACATCATACAGAATCCCCCTGCCACCCGCTATTCCTGCACACCCCCCTTTTACCAAAGAGGGAGCTGGAACACCCTAATAAACAAATAGATAAACATGTTTTTGAAAGCTCCCCCTTGGCGAAGGGGGGCGGGTTGGCTCGTGTGTAAGCAGGGGGATTGAATTGTTTTTTGACGTAGACTTGCCTGTCGGCATGCAGATTTTTATGATTGTTTATGATTTGAACTCGCTTCGCCCATATATAGATTCCTTACATAGTGAGGAGGTCCCTCTTGGAGAACCTGTCTGCCGAAAAGGTAGAGAGGGGTGTGTTGGCAAGTGGGCAAGCAGGCAAGCAGGGAGATTGATTGTGTAAATAAGAACTGGCTTTGATTATTCTTAGTTTGATAAAACGTTCCTATTGTTTTCAGTCCATGGCGCGTGAACATAGACTCGCTTTGCTCATTTAATTTTTACTCTGATTACTGCCGATTTGAATTTTCTCCTCTCATTCTTGTATCGCTATTTTTTCTGATGCAGATTTTTATGATTGTTTATGATTTGAACTCGCTTCGCTCGTTTGATTTTTGACTCTGATAGCTCTGATTTAAACTGATCTATTCTAATGTTTTCCTTTGGAAGATATTAACCTGAGTTCGACGTAAGATTTCACTCACAGAAAGTCAATAGCAGACCAGATTTGCTGCTAAATATCACGAAGTAATAGCGGGCTATTTCGAGTGGTATTTAGTGCGAAGATGGTTTGCTATTGACTTTTTTATATAAATTTCGATAATTAGTTCATATACTTTCCCAAATATACTCGAATTATCTCGATAGTCCATCGTAAATTTGAGTCGTATATGAACTAATTATCTGAAACTGTGAGCAAAGCATACATCGAACTCAGGTTAATAAGGTGAGTTTTATATTTTATACTTTTGTAAAATGAATGAGGCGTATGATAAAATAAGGAGTATCTTTCAGAAATACATTGATATTAGTGATGAAGAATGGCAAAAATTCTCGTCGTATTTTATTTATGAAGAGTATAATAAGAAGGATATTATTCGGGATGAAGGATCTATATGTACCTATTTATACTTTGTTGATAAAGGCATTCTTAGAAAGTATTATATTGATGATGGCGATGAGAAAACCTTTCATTTTGCTATGGAAAATACTTTCACAACCGATTACGAAAGTTATTTGCATCGTTCCGTATCCTATTTTGTTATTCAGGCCTTAGAAGCATCGAGCATCGTTAAAATTCCAATGGAGGCTTTGGAATATGCATACTCTAGTATGGAGCATGGACAAAAATTGGGTCGGTTGCTTGCTGAAGATTATCTTTTTATATTTAGTAAGAAAATTAAAGCAATTTATACCAAAACGCCACTTGAAAGATTTTTAAGCTTTAAAAGAGACTTTCCAGATGCTTTTGAAAGAGTGCCGCAACATTATATAGCCTCCTATTTGAATATTAGTTCAGTGCATTTGAGTAGGCTTATTCATAATGATATGCAAAAAGTCTAAAATTTTCTTACTACTTTATCTTCTTGTAATACAATATAATAACTGAGTTTCTTAGTTTTAAAATTTGTTAAAAAAACAGCTGTATTAACATTTGTTATCGTCTTAGCTGTGACAGTCAATATACTTTTGTGCCAACAAATCAAGGTAGAATCCGAAAAACCTAAAGAGTAGGAACAATAGTTAAAATTTAATTGACATGAACAACTATCAAAGAGTAAACCCAAGACCTGTAGAAGGTATAGAATCCAAAAGAGCATTTTTAATTGGTGGAGGAATAGGTTCCTTAGCAGCAGCTGAATATTTAATGCGTGATGGTCATATGGATCCAAAAAATATTACCATATTAGAACAAGATGCAGTTTCTGGTGGAGCTATGGATGGTGCCGGAAATCCAGAGGATGGATATATTGCAAGAGGTGGTAGAGAAATGGAAGAACATTATGAATGTATGTGGGACTTATTTGGTCAAGTGCCTTCCATCGAAGATTCTAGCAGAACTGTTTTAGAGGAGTTTAAAGAATTAAACGATTTAGACCCAAACTATTCTAATGTTAGGGTGATAAATAACCGTGGTGAAAAACTTCGTTCAACAAGTCTTGGCTTAGATCCAATTCATGTAAAACAATTGACAAAACTTTTCCTTGTAACAGAGAAAGATTTGGGAGCTATAACTGTAGAGCAGTTTTTTGACCCTACATTTTTGAAAACAGATTTTTGGTTGTATTGGAGAAGTATGTTTGCATTCCAAGAATTTCATAGTGTTGTGGAAATGAAGCGTTATATGCACCGTTTTATTCACCTTATGCCTGGTATGAGTACAATGAAAGGTTTGGTGTTTACCAAATACAACCAATATGATTCAATGATTTTGCCATTGGAAATGAAACTTAAAGAGGCAGGTGTAGTGTTTGATTTTGGTACTACTGTTACTGATTTAGATATTAATATAGAAAATGGAAAGAAAACGGTAACCGGTATTCATATAAATCGCAATGGTGAAGATAGTGTTATTGCAACTACTGAGAATGACTTAGTATTCTTTACCAATGGTTCAATGACCGAGAAATCAACTCTTGGCGATATGGATAATGCTCCAGTTCTTGACAGATCTGAAGGTGCTGTATGGAATTTATGGAAAAAAATAGCAGAGAAAGATCCTGCTTTTGGTAAACCAGAAGTATTCTGTAGTGACATTGATAAAACAAAATGGGAATCGTACACAATTACTGCTAAAGGTAGTAAGTTCAAACAGCTTCTTGAAAGTTTTGCTGAAAGAGAGTTTTTGCCAAATAGAACTGCAACAGGTGGTATCATTACCATTAAGGATTCAAATTGGTTGTTGAGTGTTACTGTAAATCGTCAACCTCAGTTTAAAGATCAACCAAGTGATGTTGTTGTAGCTTGGGCTTATGCTTTATTCCCTGATAATAAAGGTGATTTTATTAAGAAACCAATGAGTGAATGTACTGGTAGAGAGTTGTTGCAAGAGCTATTGTATCATTTAGGAGTAGATGAAAAAGATATGCAACAATACATCGATGAAAGCAAGGTGCGTCCTGCAATGATGCCATATATTACCAGTCAA
>QNXT01000206.1 GCA_003973505.1 Bacteroidota bacterium | reverse complement strand
AAAGATGGAAATTCAGAGGAATTGAAGATGAAGGATGGACGCTTGGCTGATATTGCTCCTACTATGATGGGTATGATGGGTGTTGCGGTGCCAGAGAGTATGACTGGGGTGGATTTATTGGACTGAGAGGTGGAGAGACTGAGGGACTGAGAGACTTAGTGATAGACTGAGAGACTAAGTGATATGGGACTAAGAGAGGGGGGAGATGTATTTTGATTACTAATAAACCCACTTTTCAGGATGGAGTGCCATATTCACTAATTTTCCAATTATGTGATTACATTTTTCGTTCAAACGTGTATAAGTTTCTTGATCGATATAGTTACATCTCCAAGAAAATTCCAACCAGGTTTGTGTTTCAGCAGCCTCGGCCTCGCAATCACTTAATTTCGATATAAAATGTTTTGGATATTTTCTTTTACGAAATGCTTCAGATAGGTTTGCTACAACTGAACGAGAAGACCGTCGTATTTGATCTGTTAAAGAATATGTTTCTTCCTTGGGAAAGGATTTGGATAGTTCAAAAATATCCATAGCTAATTCGAATGCTAATTTATAAACATCAAGGTCTTGGTGTGATCTAATTTTCATAACACTTTGTTTTATATGGTTAATCCTTTTAGAGTATTGAGACGAAGTGACTTAGAGACAATGTGACTTAGAGACGAAGTGACTTAGAGACGAAGTGATTGTTACTAAGTATCTCCATCCCTCAGTCCCTCAGTCCCTCAGTCCCTCAGTCCCTCAGTCTCTCAGTCCCTCAGTCTCTCAGTCACTCAATCTCCACCTCTCCTTTTAAAATCCCATATTAAACCCAATTCCAAAAGTATTTTGTTTTCCCTGATAAAACGGACTCGTAAAAGTATTTAGATATTTTTTAGCACTTACTCCATTCAGGTCGTAGCCTTGGATATTCGTATAAGTGTAATAAGCACGAATGTAAACATCATTCAATAATTCGTAGGTAGCATAGAATCCGAAGGTTGTATTATCCCAGGTTTTATTTTTTAATACCGGAATACTTGTGGGGTCATAACCAGAGTGATTATTATAAACATAGTCATCACCATGCATAGCATAATAATACTCCGTTTTAAGATATAATCTCGCAATGGGTTTCCATTGAAGTGCAAAATACAATTCCTGTGAATTATCAATTAGATAATGCCCCAAATTGAACTTATTGGAAGCATAGGTTAAACCCGAAACCGTATGTTTGTAGGTCATGGGATTCGTGCGTGTGTATTCTACCGTAAGCGCAACATCTTTTAATGGCCAATTGCTTAGCCTTGCCCCTACCTTATAACTTATAAAATTGTGCAATGTGTCGTTACCCACACGATCTTTCTTAAATTCATCAAAATAGAGTGAACCGTAAAGATGAAGATGTTTAATTCGACGCACACTTAAATCCAAAAACATCTGCGAATTCTGATTCTCTACTCCATGGTTTAAAGTATGATCAATGGATTTGAAAAACATAAAAGGAATAAAATAGGCAGGATGAGGACCTCCCAAATCGGTATAAATAATAGAATTACCAAAGGAAAAATTAATTCCTCGCCAGGGAATAAAGGTAAACATATTGGTAGCAATAAACTTCGGACGATAAACTTTCTTATACGTCCCAGCCGTTGACCAATAAGAACGTGTACTATCCACATCCTCACTTACCAACCAGCCATGATGGTAGTTGAAATCGAACCATTTAACCGGTTTTATATGCAACTTTATCATCGCGTAAGAAGGCGTTCTTCCCGATAAAATATTTGCACCATGGTAGTTGTTACCCACCTCAATATGATCTTTTACCAAACCGATATCTCCCCATTGCCAAGCATAAGTTACACCTCCACGCATTTCGGAATAATCACCACCTGGACGCCCACCTTCACCAATCTTATAATTACCCGCCTCTTCTTGTGTAAGATAAGATGGGTAGGCCATAATCTCAGTAATGGAATTATCACGGAGTGAAGCATAAAAACTCCAATGCTTACCCACCGTGGCATAAGCACCAAGTCCACCCCAAAAATGCCGCACCGAACCACTATCATTCACCCGATAGTCCACTCCCCAAATGGGTTTTATGGCAAAGGTGAAATTCTTATCTTTATAAAAATAACCCAATTGTTCTAATGAAAAAGCTGATTTCTTACTCCACCGACGCGTAAGATTCCATTTGCTATCGCCATAAGGATTGATAGAATCTGTAGAAACAAATTGATATTCACGTAGGTAAAAAGCAATCTGATCCTTTTGTCGCTTCGACAAATCATTTGAATTGGCAGAAGCTGTAAGCCACTCATATACTTGCTGCTTGGAATAGGGTTTTACAACTGAATTGACATCAATAAGTTGCTCATTGGCTAATTCATCGATAAAATCGTAGAGGTCTTTCTCAGAAATATGGACTGGAGTGGATTGGGAATAAATTGTTGAACTACTAATTAAAATTGCAATCAACAAGAGCGAGCGGACTATAGAGCTCGAGAGCTTGCGAGTTCTAGCATCAAAAGATATCAAGGCTATTAGAAGTGATACTTTACTATATGGCAATCTCTTAAATATGCTATTCATTTGAAATTTGTTTTTTCTAACATTCTTTTCAATTACAGTATTGTCCATTTTTCTGGATGTTTTTGCATGTTAGTAATCATAGATAAAATATAATCATATTTATCATATAAATCTTTATGAATTTCAGGGCTAATGTACTTAAAATCTAAAGAGAAATCTAACCAAACTTGTGTTTCCGCAGCTTCTGTTTCTGAATCTGACAATTTAGCAATAAATGATTTTGGATAACGTCTTTTCCTCCATGCTTCTGCAATATTTGCTGGTACAGAACGTGAAGACCGACGTATTTGATCTGTCAAAGAGTAGATTTCTTCCCTAGGAAATGTTTTTGTCAACTTAAATATATCTAAAGCTGCTCTATAAGATATATGGAATACCCATAAATCCTTATGTGTACGAATTTGTGCCATATTTATATATAGATTTATAAACCAAAAAAAATACACTAAACTCCTCGCAAGCTCACAAGCTCAATTAACCGCTTGCTCAAATGATGTTTCACCCCTTAATTTGATCGTACTCGCTTAAACACAATATTATTAAAGGCTTTCCAAAAATATTTCCAGTCGGTAAGGAAAGGATGTTTATCGTAGGCATCAAGGTATCGCCGCTCCGATTCGATGATTTCATCTAAGTCTTTGGGTAAATCCACATAAAAAGGAGGCACTAATCCCGGACGATAATTCTTTCTACGCTCCTGAAATTCTTTAGGATATAGACTCCGATAGTGATTACTCAATGGTCGCACTCCAACAATTTTCAGATCTCTTTTCAATAGATTGATAATCATTGGTAACTCATCCAACCAAAATTTACGAAGTATCTTTCCAACTGTCGTAATTCGAAAATCATCCTTAAACTTCCCCCCTTCTTGAAGGGAATTTTGTTGATATACATATTCTTGTAAATATTCGGAATAGGCATGCATGGTACGCGCCTTATACACACGAATCATCTTACCGCCTTTTCCTTGTCGCTTCAAGGTTATCAAAGGTCCATAAGTAGGATTATAATCAAATACTGGTTCTTTAACCTTCTTGACTAAAAAATAAAGTCTGCCATTAATTAATTCTTCATCAACTACCTCAAAACCACATGAATAAAGACGCCCTAAGGTTTCCGCTTTGGACATTACACGATTATTACCTCGTGTTATAAAAAAATACACTTTCTTAAGTCCCCAAACTTTAGGACTAACCCGTTTAAAGAAAAAATCGACAGTATAAACACCCCAATTAATAACCGGAGGATACTTCTTCAAAATTCTCTTTTTACGTAAGGTGTAAGTTTCCACATTCCCAATAAAAAGACCGCCATCCTCTAATTTGAAGTTAACCGCCTCAAAAAATTTATTTACCCATCGAATATCGTTCACTCTTTTCAGATTAACAATGGACTTAAACGATTTTGGGAATTGTTTTTCTATATTAAATGCGGTGGTAGTAGATGTTATTAGATGTTCAGGAGAAGATACTTGCACATGTTTTTTTATAAAATCAAATGCTTCCTTACTCGTTTCCCTAATAATTAAATCTTTCATTTTTTATTATTCAAATTTTAGGCAAATATAGAGAATTTGCGGCTTGGATGAGAGGCTTTGGTGAATTTGTTGTTTGGATGTTTAATTTATGGCCCTTATTCACTAGTGTCCCATTAAATTTTGGGCGCTGTTAATAATCAAATAAGTTTGGCGCATTAAGCCTATATTGTTCTTTGTCATTTTGAAATTTAGTTTTATCAAAGAGGTTTCGTAATTGAGTTTTATCAGTCAGAGAAATACTCAATATCTGTAAAACTTCATATGTACTTCTGTTAATTTGCATGTCTTTTTGGATAATAGCTACAAGGCAATATGTGGATATAGCAATGTAGATTTGTATTCGAACAGCATTTTCAGTAGTTCCCCAGAACTTTTTAATTTTCAGGTGTTGTTTCAACCATTTAAAGAATAGTTCAACTTGCCAACGGTTTTTATAAAGCTCAGCAATTTGAAGAGCAGAAATATGCATTGCATTAGTTATGAATGTAAACTCGCGTTCTTGTTCTTCATCCCAATATCTAACCAAACGAAAAGGTTCTGGGTAGTATTGTCTGGGATAAAATCCCGTCAGTTCAATTGTACCATCAGAAAGTATATTTTTGGGTAATCTGCGTTTCCATTTAATGGATTTATATTGCAGATTCTTTTTGCCTCTGATTACAAAGTAAGCCCCTATTTGATGAATCTTATACAACATTTTAAAGTTGTTATATGCTCGATCAAATATGTAGAAAGAGTTTGATTCATAAGGAATTTCTTTCATTGCTTTTGAGTCATGAACAGAAGCTTCGGTAATATGAAAAAATGCAGGTATTTGTGTCTCTATGTCGTATAATGTATGCACTTTAATTCCACCTTTTTTCTTACGAAACTTAGCCCACCAGAATACTGAAAGGCATAAGTCAATCGTCGTTGAATCAAATGCGTAAACATTACCTCCGAGCTTGAATATATCAGAAACTCGTTTTTGTCTTGCTTTGTTTACCAAATAGTAAGCGTACTCCTCAAAAATGTGGTAATCTCTGTCTCTATTAGCTCTAGCCAAAGATGATTTTGACACGTTCTTGCCCATACCTAAATGATAACATTTTGAGTAATGGGCATCAAGAGCGACAATTAAATCTCTTAGACTTTCACGGCTCGATAGTTGACCAAACATCATAGCAAGCATTTGATTCCAACAAGTAAAATGTTTTACATATTTGTCACCATCATATTTAGCCACAATACGGTTGAACTTACTACGATTTAAAAAGGAGGTCAGTTGAGCGAAAACGAATTTGTCTTGATACATATGCTGTCAGTTTAATCTGAAGCAAAGCTAAAATTCAAGTCCGTTCGCTCACAAAGCACCTGTAATTAACTAAATTTCAATTTTTTCAAAGTACTATATATTATTTTAATGGGACAGCAATGACTTCATTTCTTAAAAAAAGAAAAGTAAAAGGAAGAAAAGGGATTGGGAAATTTTCTGGTTTAATGATTGCTCAAATTATGAAGTTGGAAACTTATGCAAGTGGAAAGAAAACGACTTTAATTATTAATAAAGAGGAACTTGCATTGGCTCATTATGACTTAGAAAAAGTACCATTATCAATTAATTCTGAAGATTGTGAAGAAGACAAACACGGAACAATAGTTACACTTGAAGGTTTAAGCCAAAATTTTAATTTTCCTAATCCTGAAAGACTAAAAGAATTCTTAGTCCGTGATTATGGCAGAGAAAATGATTTTAAATTGATAATTAATGGAGAAGATATTGGAGTTCTTGATCTACAGGGGAAAT
>QNXT01000155.1 GCA_003973505.1 Bacteroidota bacterium | reverse complement strand
CGAAATTTATATAAAAAAGTCAATAGCAAACCATCTTCGCACTAAATACCACTCGTAATAGCCCGCTATTACTTCGTGATATTTAGCAGCAAATCTGGTCTGCTATTGACTTTCTGTGAGTGAAATCTTACGTCGAACTCAGGTTAATAAAAATAAAATCGAATAGAAAAGCCCTTTGAATTTTTATTCAAGGGGCTTTTCTTGTGTGGAGCTTTTGTTCTTTTGATGCACTCGTGCTAGAACTCTGAAGTAAAATGAAATTGAATATCAGGAAATTTCTCTTGAGCCATTTGTAGGGAATAGGGTGTATCTGCCAAAAACACATCCCGTCCTTCTTTGTCAAAAGCCATTTGTTGATATTTACGCTCGATAAAATCGGCCAACTGCTTTTTGTTATCACTGGTAATCCAAACGGTTTTATATAGTCGGATAGGCTCATATCGACAGCTTGCTCCATACTCATGTAATAGACGGTATTGAATTACTTCAAACTGTAAGGCCCCGACAGTACCAATGATTTTTCGTGTGCTGGCACGTCCGGTAAATAATTGAGCTACGCCTTCGTCCATAAGCTGTTCAATACCTTTCGCCAATTGCTTCGATTTCATTGGGTCAGCATTTTCGATATACTTAAACAACTCGGGTGAGAAGCTTGGTATTCCTTTGAAATGCAGTTTTTCACCTTCGGTAATCGAATCACCAATCTTGAAGTTTCCTGTATCGTGCAAGCCCACAATATCACCTGGATAAGCCACATCGATTACAGACTTTTTGGAGGCCATAAATGCTGTGGGACTGGAGAATTTTATGGTTTTATTATGTCGTACATGCGTGTAATTCTTATTTCGTTCAAATTTTCCTGAACATATTTTCAAAAAGGCAATACGGTCGCGGTGGTTAGGATCCATATTCGCATGAATTTTAAATACAAAACCAGAGAATTTATCTTCTTCAGCATAAACCGTACGTTCTTCAGTTTCCACAGGAAGTGGGGTGGGTGCTATATCAACAAAACAATCAAGCATTTCCTTTACTCCAAAATTATTTAACGCACTTCCAAAGAAAACGGGTGCGACTTCCGCATCGAGATAGGCCTTTTGGTTGAATTCAGGATATACTCCTTCAACCAACTCCAAATCTTCGCGCAACTGTATTGCATCTTCTCCAATGTATTCTTCCAGATCAGGGTCGTTAATATCAGTAAATTTTACGGAATTGCTTTCTACCGCTTTTTCACCAGGATTGAAAAGAACTAAATTTGAGTCGTACATATTATATACTCCTCGGAACTCAGGTCCATCGTTGATTGGCCAACTTAAGGGGTGAACACCAATCTCCAATTGCTCTTCTACTTCGTCAAGCAAATCAAAAGGGTCTTGAGCCGGGCGATCCATTTTATTTATAAATACAATCACGGGGGTTTTGCGCATTCGACAAACTTGCATCAGCTTTTTTGTCTGAGGCTCCACTCCCTTGGCTCCATCAATGACAATGATAACAGAATCTACCGCTGTTAAAGTACGAAAAGTATCTTCTGCAAAATCTTGGTGACCAGGTGTGTCCAAGATGTTGATTTTATGATTTCGATATTCGAAGCCCATTACTGAAGTAGCTACCGAAATACCACGCTGACGCTCAATCTCCATCCAGTCGGAGGTGGCGGTTTTCTTGATTTTATTTGATTTTACCGCACCAGCTTCTTGAATTGCCCCTCCAAATAATAGGAATTTTTCTGTAAGAGTTGTCTTTCCAGCATCGGGATGTGATACAATTCCAAATGTACGTCGTCGGTTTATTTCTTTTTGATTTGCCATTGATTCTGAATTTTTCGAGCGGCAAAAATACGGATTTATATCACAGTAATGATAAATCTCTAAGCTCTCTAATTTACATACATTAAAAGAGATTGTTTACGCCCAATACGCAAAAAAGACAAAAGAAAGATATTCTTCTCTTTTGCCTTTTTTTACTTTTTCACTTTCAACTTTAGTCTTTATACTTTAGCCTTTAGCCTTTATACTTTATACTTTATACTTTATACTTTTTACCCTTCCCCCTTAATATAATTTACCAATCCTTTAGCTTCGAATATGGCCATCAATTTATCAGGCAAAGGGTTAAATTTAAATTCTTTTTCGCCCACAATTACGGTTCCTGTTTCAAAATTAATATCCACATTATCACCTGGTTTGTATGCATCAACTACTTCGGGAAGCACAATAATGGGTAGCCCTTGATTGACTGATGAACGGAAGAAAATACGATTGATGGATTTCACGATTACCGCTTTCACACCAGCATAAGAAAGTCCCACAGCCGGATGCTCGCGTGAACTTCCACAACCGAAGTTATCTCCGGCAATAATCACATCACCCGATTGTACATTGGTATGGAAATTTTTATCAAATCCTTCGAATAAGTGTGGAATAATGGAAGCAGCATCGGAGCTTAATACTTTATAAGTAAGATTTCCGGCAAACATCTGATCCGTATTTAGATTATCGGCATCGGTATAATTCCAAACATTTCCTAAACGACGATTATCAGTTTCGGCTATTTCCACAGTATTGCCTTGCTCGCGTGTGTAGGGAAAGACATCATTATGCTTACCGCCTCGTGGGTCCACTATTTCGCCGGCAACGGCTGATAAAGCTACTGTAGCCGGAGAAGCAAGATATATGCTCGAATTGGGGTTTCCCATTCTCCCTTTGAAGTTTCGATTCGATGTGGAAATTACCGTATAACCATCAGCAGGAATTCCTTGTCCTGTACCCAGGCAAGGGCCACATGAAGGTGAAAGTATATTGGCATTAGCAGCTAAGAAGATTTGAATAAGGCCTTCATCCATGGCTTGCACGTATATTTTTTGCGAAGCGGGAGTAACCAATAATTGAAATCCAGGAGCTACGGTTTTGCCTTTAAGTACAGCGGCGGCCTCACGTAAATCTTCCAATCGCCCATTGGTGCAAGTGCCAATCAAGCCCTCATTTAATTTAGTGCCTTGCACCTCAGATAAGGCTTTCACATTGTCCACATGATGTGGAGCTGCAACCACAGGGAAAAGCTCACTGAGGTTAATCTCTATTTCTTTTACATAAGTGGCATCTTCATCAGCCCAAATGGGGTTGTTTGGAAGTTTTCCTCCATAAAAGTCTGCCAGAACTTCATCCGCAGGGAAGACAGCATTCTTTGCCCCCATTTCTGAGGCTAAATTAGCCAGGGTCATTCGTTCCGAAATTCCCAAACTGGCTACGCCATCACCATGAAATTCAATGGAATTATAATTAGCTCCATCGGAGCCTATCATACCTATAATCCACAGCGAAATATCTTTGGCATATACGCCTTTGGGCAGTTTGCCATGCAAGGTAATCTTGATACTTTCAGGAACACGAAACCAAGTTTCGCCACGCTTCCAAATACCCGCAGCTTCAGTGCGGTCAATTCCTGCCGCCATGGCATTAAATGCTCCTGCAGTACAAGTATGACTGTCGCTACCTACTATAATCATTCCAGGCTCGGCATGGTATGACATGATTTGATGACAGATTCCTTTTCCCGCATCGTAGAATTTTTCCACGCCTTGCTCTTTTACAATATCACGGATTTCCTGATATTGCGTAGCTAATTTTGCCGTAGTAGGAGGTGCGTTATGATCCAAAACGATTAACAATTGATCTGGATTTGCCACTTTAGCTCCACCCATTTTTGCGAAGGTGTTTTTTATACTTGCGGTATTGTCATGAGTTAATACGATGTCGGGAGTCGCAAAAACGATGCTTCCAACTTCAGCATTAAATATCTTTTCTACGAATGTTTTGCCTGCCATAATATGTTGTGTTTATAGATGTTTTGTAAAAATAAACAATGTTTGATATTTATTCAAAAATCCCCATTGTTAAATATTTGTTGTTCGTGCTAAAATACGTGAAAAATTATAGTCAGCACCTTAAAAGTTTGAAAATTTAGGATGCTTAAATTGAATACTTAATCTTAACCAAAAATAAACCATGCCCTGGAACCGAGCGTCCAGCTTGATTACGATCTTTACTTTCGATAATTTTTCGGAATTCCACCAAGCTGGTTTTACCCTGTCCAATATCGACCATGGTTCCAACAATGGAACGTACCATATTTCGTAAAAAGCGGTCGGCCTTTATGGTAAAGACCAAAAGTTCATCTTTTTCTTCCCAATGGGCTTCCATCAAATCGCAGATATTGGTTTTATTATCGCTATGAAGCTTAGCAAAGCTGCCAAAATCATTATATTCTTTTAGAATTTCGCAAGCTTCATTCATTTTGTTTACGTCCAATTTTCCATGCACATACCAAGCACTTTCAGTAGTGAAAGGGTTTTTTCTTGTTGTTATGAAATACTGATATGTACGCTCTTTGGCATCGAAGCGGGCATGCATACGCTCATCCACTTGATAGATTTCGTGAATGGCCAAATCTTTACTAATAAAGCTGTTTAACTTATATATTAAATCCTTGATTTGCACTGATGAGAACTCTTTATCAAAGTCGAAATGGGCAATAAAATTTTTAGCATGAACTCCGGCATCGGTTCTACCCGCTCCGGTAATAGCAATTTTACTGCGTAAGATTAAAGAAAAAGCCTTCTCCAAATCTTCTTGCACACTTTTAGCATTGGGTTGGTATTGCCAACCGTGATAGTTTGTCCCTTTATATGATAGCTTTACGAAATAGCGCATTTCTTCGTTGTTTATTATTCCTTATTTTCTATTAACTGCCTTAGGTCTTTTTTACTAGGTAAAACAGTTTGGTATTTACTAGCAAATATTTGATTGTTATTCTCTGGTAAAGTGATTTCAATCAGTGTATCTTTTTTGTCCTTACAAAGGATAATACCAATTGTTTTATTTTCATCATCTAATTTTACGAAACGATCGTAATAGTTTACATACATCTGCATTTGACCTAAATCTTGATGAGTAAGTTTACCTATTTTTAAATCAATCAGTACAAAACTTTTTAATATGCGATTATAAAAGACTAAGTCAACGCGAAAATGCTCCTCATCGAATGTAAATCGTACTTGTCGCCCAACGAAAGTAAATCCCTTGCCTAACTCTAGAAGGAAGTTTTCTAATTTGTCAATTAATCCTTGTTCTAAATCACTTTCTGAATATTTATTATTTTCTGGAAGACCAACAAATTCTAAAATGTAAGGATCCTTTAAGCTGTCTTTTGCGGTTTCAATAATTTGACCTTTTTTAGATAGTTCTTGTATTTCATTTTTATTTCTACTCAGAGTTAAACGCTCAAATAATGCACTATCAAATTGCCTTTGCAATTCTCTTAGACTCCAATTATTTTCAATTGCTTCGATTTCGTAAAAACTTCTTTCTTCCACATTATCAATTCTCATTAACAATAAATAATGTGACCAACTCAATTTGAAATGGTCAGACGATGTCTGACCTTTCTGGTAAATGGAATAGAAACTTCGCATTTGCTTTAAATTGGTGACTGAAAAACCCTTTCCAAATTCTTCCGTTAATTTGTTTGACAGTTTTTTGATTAATTCAGCCCCATATTTAGCACGCAGTTTTCCTTTTTGTTCTTCCTCAACAATTAATCTACCTATTTCATAATAGGTATAAACCATTTTGTGGTTGATGGTTTGAATAATATTATTTCGTGCATCTTTTAATATTGAAATAATATTATCGTAAAAATTAGTTTTACTATGGTTTTCAAGGTTTGACATAATATAGGTTTTATTCAAAATCCTGATATAAAAGATATTTAGAGCGTATCTTTTTGAATTTATCTAAATCTTTTTGCCAGCTTTCCCGAATTTCATCCTCGGTTTTACCTTCAATAATCTGTTTACGCAATTGATCCGTTCCTGCCAGTTTATCGAAGAAAGAAGTGAAAAAATCATC
>QNXT01000027.1 GCA_003973505.1 Bacteroidota bacterium | reverse complement strand
ATCACAACGATAACATTGGGCTTATTTGCCGAAATGCTATCAGGAATAATTTTACGTGCTATGGGCGAAGCATATTCAGTATTAGTAATATGATAGTATTTGCGAACATTTTTCACAGCATCCTCATTGTCCATCAAACTTATCGATTCATTATCAGGATCGAGGCTATCTAAATAACTCCGCATAAATGTAAAAACCGGATTCAAGCCAAGTTGATTAAGAAATGGGTCTTCACAAAAATAGGCCGTCCCTATTCGTATTGGCGATTTCTTTTGCACGCGTCCACGTACTCCTATGAAAATAAATACCAAAAGCAATAGCGTAATTAAAATTCGAAAACCGAAAAATATCGTACTCTTAGGTTGGTTGCTTACCGATTGATTATACTTTTTGAATATTACTTTTAGCATCCTGTAGAAAAGATAGTAAACCACAGCAAAAGGTACAACAGCAATGATATACTTAGGCTCCTCCACAATCATTTTTACGACAAAATCAAAATTGCTTATCCACTCGAAAGCTCCTATTGAGAAGCGTGAAAAGAATTGATTGAAATAAGGGATATCGGCTGCACTAATAATAAAAGCAATGGAAAACAAAACCAATATCCAATAAAAAGCAATTCTATGTAGTAGCTCAAAGCGTTTATTGACAATATATTGAATAAGTAGAAATAAGGAAGGAAAGAACATTATATATCCGGTAATCACGATATCGAAACGGATACCCATCCCAAAAGCTTTCAAAATATTTACAAAGCTTACCGTATCATCGATGCGATCCATTTCTGTAAAAAACAGGAGTAAGCGAAATATAAAAAAAGCAATAATAGCTAAAAGGTAGGTATTTACAATTAACCCTAATTCCGGTATTTTATTAAGTTTATTCTTTGTCATTTATTCTCTTGCTGAATAGTTCGTTATAAATTTACAGCTGATATATATTTATAACTTTTCAAAAATTGCTTTAAATAATTATCTTAAAATTATCGGGAGTTCAAAACTGATAAAAGGACTTTTAGAAAGTTCACCAAAACACTTTTCTATAAACTGAAAACAAAAAGGAAAATTGAACTCCCTATCCCAAATCACGAATTTTTTCCAAGAGTTTACGATTGAGAATTTCGATATGCTTACCTTTTACATTCACCAAATCATCACGACGGAATTCCGATAAAATTCGAATGACATTTTCAGGTGTCATATCGATAAGTTCGGCTAGTTCTTTACGCGAAAGCGGTAGCGTAAACGAATCGGAATCGAAATATTTATTGGCAAAATCAAGTAAAATCATAGCAATTCTACCTCTTAAATTCTTACTATTAATAGCATAAGTATGCCGTATAATTTCATCCGAAATATTGCTAATATACTTTAGAATATCAAGAGCAAACTGACCATTCTTAGCAGCCAATTCCCGCATTACATTAATATCAATTTTACAGAAACGACTATCAACCAAAGCAGTAATGGTATATTGATAACTTTGATTTGAAAAAACTGTAAGTAAACCCACAAAATCTAAAGGACGAGCAACACTAACAATCTGCGACTTTCCAGATTTATCTATCTTTTGGAGCTTAACCAAGCCTTCTACCAAATACATAAATTCACGTATTGGCTCTCCAGCAACACAAATTGTATCTCCTTTGGAAACCAAATAGGTCTGTTTATTATCATTAACAATCTTAAGTTCTTCCTCTGTCAGTTTATCAAACAAATGAGAACGATATTTACAATTTTGGCAGTAATCCATAGTCGTTTTTTACAATTTCCACAAAACTAAGGAATAAAAATGAGATACAAAAATATAATATTAATCATTTTTTCATTAAAAATAATGATTCTTGATTAGGTGCAACTTAGCCGTTTATATTGGTGCAATAAAACTAAGGAAGAAACCAGTTTCACCCTTATGATTTACACCAAATTCGAATCGGGCCACGGCATCATAATAACTCACAAAATCGAGCCCAATACCCGAACCATATAGATATCGATTGGGAAGTTGATTTGAAGCATCGCTGTAGGGAGCATTTACATAGGCCGCATCCAAAAATAAGTTGATATAAAAAGCGTAGGGAATGGTATTAAATTTCTCGGTTTTAATAAAATTCAACTTTACTTTTCGTGGCGAAACCAAAGCATATTTCACATTCATTTTAAGCAATGCAAAATCCTCACCATCAATTACGTAATATTGATAAGTTCGCACATCATCACGACCGTAACCCAATGCACGATTAAACAAATAAGCCTGTGGCGATTTGCCAGCACTTTTTTTACCAATAAAAGATGCAGCATAATACCATCGGCGACTCAATGTCCAATACTTTCGCAAAGTAGTTTGGAAATTCCAGATATTCAAATTATTATCAAAAACTCCCAAGCCATATTTTTTCATTTCCAAATCGGCATAATAGCCATCTAAGGGATAGGATTTATAATCACGTCGATCGTATTTGAATTTGGTATAAATACCAAAATACTGCAAATCGCCCGTCGTAGTTGGAGCATAATTGGGATTATTCTCCATCAAACTATCGGCAAACTGATACTGACGATAGCGCAATTGCGCAAAAGCGGTAAAAAAATAATTTGGCCGATAACTCACATGTGTTGAAGCTAAAATATCACGTTGAACAAATTGATCTTTTAGTTTTAAGTAAAGCTGCTTATCAAATTCAGTTTTATGATTTACTTCGTGACGTAGCGTATAAATTGTTTGAAAACCCAAGCCCAAAGTTCTTTTCTTATTAATATAAGGGGCTGTATAGGAAATTCCTAATTTTTGATTATAACCGCCCATCAAAAGTATCTTCAACTCTTCTCTCCTACCCCTAAAATTATTATGGGTTAAGAAAATCCCGGCACTAGCCCGAGACAAATCTTTTGATTCCCACCAAGTATTAAAGTTTCGTTCATCAATTTCGAAAATAGGTACTGGCCAAATATACCAACGCTCAACCACACGAACCACAATATCCATCATTCCCTCCTTGGATGGCTTTGCATAAATATCAACATGATTGAATAGTGCTGTATTGAAAAGGTTTTCTGCTGATTGCTTTCGAATGCCAACCCATTCCGTAGCTTTTATCGTATCACCCTCCAAAAAGAGTAACTCGCGCAGCATTACTTGAGTCTTTGTTTTCTCATTACCCTCAAATATAATTTTTGACACGACAAAATCTTGGTTTATTGCCTCCACCTTCGAAATCTGAGCACTCACAAAAGTGCTATCCGATTCTTGTGCATCAAGTTCTAAAGCCATTGACACAAAAGCAAAAATCAGAAATATATATTTGAGATTCTTATACATTAAGGTAGTTCATCAGTGAATCATAACGATCTTGCAATTCATCATCATCGTTTTCGAAAATAGAGGCAATAATAGTATAATTGTATCGATCGAAGGTTTGAATAATCCCACTTAAATCCTGTTTGCTAATTTTTAATGTTACTTGAATCTTGGTCGAATCGGGAATTTCCAAATAATATAAACTCAAAATACGAGCATCGTTCGATTCTACAATTTGTGCAATTTCGGCTACAGAATAATCATGAATATTCATTTCTAAAGTAATTAAACCACCTACTTTATCAACCGCAACCAATTGTGCAAAATAATGCGTTAAATCAGCCAAACGAATGACACCTAAATACTTATTTCTTTCATCTAAAACGGGTATAATACTCAACTTATATTCATCGGCAATTTTTATCACATCGTAAATATGTTGCGAAGCCACAACAAAAGGATCGGCCAAAGACAATTTATGAGCACCAATGGGCGCTTCAGGATCGGCATATTCGTATAAATCGCTTTCAGAAACTAAACCCAAAAAATCCTCATTATTCACGATGGGCATATGCGAAATACGATATTCTTCCATCAAGCTCAAAGCATAAATTGCTGTATCACTTGTGTGTAAAGGGGACACCGAATCGGTTATTAAATCTTTCGCTATCATGAAAAATGGCCTATTATTATTTATAAATTTGCAAAACAAAGATACATATTATGACAAAGCTAAGTGTAAACATTAATAAAATTGCCACCTTGCGAAATGCTCGAGGAGGAAATTTACCCAACGTACTTAAATCAGCCCTTGACATTGAGCGTTTTGGCTCACAAGGTATCACCATTCACCCTCGCCCCGACGAGCGACATATTCGCTATCAGGATGCATACGACCTCAAAAAAAATATTTCTACCGAGTTGAATATCGAGGGAAATCCCATTGAGAGATTTATGGATTTAGTTTTAGATGTTGTCCCCGCTCAAGCCACATTGGTTCCAGATGCCCCTGATGCCATTACTTCGGATGCAGGTTGGGACACCAAAAAGCATAAATCATTTTTGCAAGACACCATTGCACGATTAAAAGAAAAAGGAATTCGCACCTCCATATTTGTTGATGCTGATGAGGAAATGGTTTTTCATGCTAAGGAAACAGGAACCGATCGCATTGAATTATACACCGAAAGTTATGCTGCAAACTATCATAAAAATAGAGAAGAAGCCATTGCCGATTTCGTAAAAGCCGCAAAAGCAGCTCAAGAATTGCAATTGGGATTGAATGCTGGACATGATTTGAATTTGGATAATCTGAAATACTTTGCCGAACAAATTCCTGGTTTATTGGAAGTTTCTATTGGTCATGCTTTGATTTGCGATGCACTTTATTTAGGACTTGAAAATACGGTAATGATGTATAAAAGATTACTAAAGCAATAGCTAAACCATGGAATTATTTTATAGAGAATTTGGCAGTGGAGATAAGCATTTGGTCATACTACATGGGCTATTTGGCATGTCTGACAATTGGGTGGGATTAGCACGCAAGTTTTCCGAAACGCATCATGTAATCGTTCCTGATGCACGAAATCATGGACGAAGTCCCCATAGTCCTGAATTCAGCATTGAGTTGATGATAGATGATTTAAATGAACTATTTGAAAAACTAAATATTCAAACAACAGCTCTATTGGGACATTCAATGGGTGGTCGTGTAGCTATGAATTATGCTTTAGCCTTTCCTGAAAGAGTAGATAAGCTAATTGTGGCTGATATGAGCCTGCGTAAAGGGAAACTCAGACCTGAACATAAAGCCATTCTTGGTGCATTAAGTCTTGTAAATCTTTCTAATAAGAAAAGTTATACGGAGATTGAGAGAGCTTTATCACGTTTTGTTAAAAACAAAAGACGACTACAATTTATTCTTAAGAATATCATAAAAACAGAAGATGGTTTTGTTTGGAAACTAAACCCAAAAGGACTTATTAAGAATATTGGGAATGTAATGCCAGAATTAAAAACGCCTCAACGCTATAATAAACCATCACTTTTTATTCGAGGTGGAGCTTCCGATTTTGTTTTAGAAAAAGACGAACCAGCCATTTACGAACATTTTCCATATGCTAAGATAGAAACCATGGAAGGAGCTTCGCATTGGTTGCATTCCGACAATCCTACGGAGTTTGCACGCTTGGTAATGACTTTTTTAGAAGATTAAAAATTCATTTTCAAGTTCACTCTTACTCTAAAACGCTTTGCATTGGGAGCGTCAAGATAAGACAATCGCCATCCAAAGTCCACACGAAGTATTTTAAATATATTCTCAATGGCCACGCCTGCTTCATAATAAGGTTCTGTTAGTTTATGAGTTACCGATGGGAAAGTAGAATAATTACGGTTCTCATCGGTTAAACTACCCAACAGCATTTTACCATAAACTACCTCACGCCATTTTAGTTTTCTTAATAATGGAATGTGATTAAAAAACAGCCCCTGAAAATGATGGGAATATGCAAAAGAAGCAAATTCATCGCTAATAAATTCATAGTAATTCAAGCCATTATAAGCAAAATCGTCATAAATATAAGTTTCATTACCTGGATGAACTTCCAATAGATTATAAGGCAACTTACCCCATATTTTACCCCAGG
>QNXT01000076.1 GCA_003973505.1 Bacteroidota bacterium | reverse complement strand
TTTCTGACTTTCATCCATGGGTATGAGAAGGTAGGCTGCATGAATGCTATTCACAGCAAATAGTATTACAAATAGTAATAGTAACTTTCTCATATTGTAAAGTTTTATTTATTTCGAATTAGATTGCTAAAATGGTATGGAATCATCATCATCTATTGGGGCATCATTCATTTTTGAGCCAATAGTTAATGTAGGTGTTTCAGCATCGAAATCACTATTTGGGCTCATGCCCTGTGAGGGTGCTACGTTGCTTGATGTTGCATCGAAGTAGTCGTTAGCTCCAAAGCCACTCACTGCATTGGTAAATTTGGCAAACTGACCCAAGAAAGTGAGTTTTACATCGTCAAGGGCACCGTTTCTGTGCTTTGCCACAATCAACTCAGTATAACCCTCAGGGTAGGCTTCACCATCAGCACCTTCGGTAATATTATAATAACCAGGACGGTAAAGGAAGCAAACCATATCCGCATCCTGCTCAATGGCTCCTGACTCACGTAGGTCGGATAGTTGAGGTTTTTTATCTCCTCCACGTGTTTCCACACTACGATTTAGCTGAGAAAGCGTAATAATTGGAAGTTCTAATTCTTTTGCTAAGGCTTTCAAACCCCGTGAAATTGTACTAATTTCTTGTTCTCTATTTCCTCCTTTATCATTACCTGCTGTCATCAGCTGTAAATAGTCAATAATAATGAGTTCTATATTTTCTTTTGATTTTAATCGACGACTTTTGGCTCGAAGCTCAAAAATGGAAAGGGCAGGCGTGTCATCGATAAATATCTTAGCATCGTTTAACGAGCTGATGCTTTTATTCAAATGATCCCATTCAGCATCGGTAAGATTTCCTTTTTTTAGTTTGTCGGCACTAATCTCTGCTTCCGATGAGATAAGACGAGTAACAAGTTGTACAGATGACATCTCAAGGGAAAAAAGTGCAACACTTTTTTTATAATCGACAGCAATATTACGTGCTAAGGAAAGTACAAAAGCTGTTTTTCCCATACCGGGACGTGCTGCAAGGATTACTAAGTCAGCAGGTTGCCAACCCGAAGTAAGATTGTCTAAATGGTGGAAACCTGTAGCAATACCTGAGATATTTCCCTCTTGCTTAGCAGCTTCTTCAATATTATGTAAAGCCTCTTTCACCACATCAGCCATATTCATTGCCGATTTACGAAGGTTATTTTCAGCTACCGTAAAAAGATTTTTTTCCGCTTTATCAAGCAATTCCAAAACATCGGTAGTTTCTTCAAAAGCATCTTTTATAATGTCAGACGAAATGCGAATCAGTTCTCTTTGAATGTATTTTTGTTGGATAATACGAGCATGAAACTCGGCATTGGCACCTGATGCAACACGGTTAGTCAGTTGCATAATATAGTATGAACCTCCAACGATTTCTATTTTTCCACTTTTTGTAAGTCGTTGGTTTACGGTAAGAATATCTACAGGTTCAGATTCTTCAAATAGTTTAAATATGGCTTCAAAAATATATTGATGTGCTTCTTTATAAAACATTTCAGGTTTCAAAATATCGATAACCTTATTTACGGCTTGTTGTTCGAGCATCATTGCACCCAATACAGCTTCTTCCAAATCTACTGCTTGTGGGGGAACTTTCCCATATTCCATAGCCGTATTTCGTGCCTGATTGCTTGTGTTTGTAGCAAAATTGGGCTTATTCTTGAAGTTTGTCATTCCTTTGTTTTCCATGCTACAAAGGTAGCGAAACTGCTCCGCCAAATAATGGATATTCTATGTTTTTTTTGAACATTGATAAGCAATGAGAGGTAATTTTAACGGTATCAGGAATTTGACATTTAGGCTTTTTTATTTTAGCCGATGATATGTGATTTTGGTGGACTTATTAAGAGGTTGTTGACAGATTATTCACAGGAGGGAGGAAAGAGGAGAGAGGAAAGAGGAGAGAGGAAAGAGGAAAGAGGACGAGGAAAGAGGACGAGGAGAGAGGAAAGAGGAGAGAGGACGAGGAAAAGGAAAAGGAGGGAGGATGAGCCTAGGTGTTATAGGATTACAACTTGATCTACAATTTCTTTACCGAATCGATTGTTGATGTTTTCCATAAGTTTACTTTTGGCGTAGCTCATTTCTTGTTTCAAAGCGGCATTGTCGAATCTTAGGGTAAGTTTCTTTTTATTAAGACTTAAGTCGAGCGTGTGTTTTGCTATCATTTTTCCAACAATATCTTCCCAGTTGGCAATGATTTCTGCTTCAATCATTTTAGGTCGAAGACCCATTGCATTGATAAAATGCTGAATAGCATCTCCTAATGATTGTTCATTGGATTCTCTATGGTAACTTCCTCTAGGCATTTATTGTTCCCTCCTCTATGTTAAAAATAGTAAGATTTACTTCTATATCTTTGAAAATTCGTTCTACGCGCTCCTTATTGGTATCGGTTACGAAAATTTGTCCAAACTCATTTCGGCTGACTAGTTTCATCAATTGTCGAACTCGTTTATAATCTAGTTTGTCAAAAATATCGTCGAGTAGGAGTAAGGGTTTGAAACCTTTTTTATTTTTTGTGTATTCAAATTGTGCAATTTTAAGCGCAATCAAAAATGACTTCTGTTGTCCTTGCGATCCGTATTTGCGTAAAGGGAAACCATTGATGGTAAATACTAAATCGTCGCGATGAATACCCGCACTACTATGACGCAAGGCAAGGTCTTTTTCGAACCGTTCGTTTAATAAATCACAAAATTTTTGCTCATGCAATTGTGAACGGTATTCAATACCTACTTCTTCGTGTTCATTACTAATAAACTGATAATAATGTGATATAATGGGGATGAATTCCTCTAAAAATTCTTTTCGTTTTTCAAATATCTGACTTCCTAAAAAGCACATTTTTTGGTTCCATATTTCAATGGTCGATTGATCCATGGAGCGATTTAAACTAAACGCTTTTAGTAATGCATTGCGATGTTGAAGCACCTTATTATAATTGAGCAATGTGTCAAGATAATGCTTGTCGAATTGCGATATCACACCATCAATGTATTTGCGTCGCTCGTCACTTCCGCCATAGATTAAATTACTATCTGACGGACTAATCATTACCAATGGAAATAAACCGATATGGTCGGCCAAACGACTATATTCTTTGCTGTTCAGTTTTACTCGTTTTCGGTCGTTTCGTTTAACCACAACGAGTATTTCATCCTTGGATTCATTTGCATTTTGGTATGTTCCTTTTATGGAAAAGAAGTCCTCGCTATGTCGAATATTTTGGGAGTCGATAGGGTTGAAGTAGCTTTTACAGAATGAGTTATAATAAATAGCATCCAATACATTTGTTTTGCCCGCTCCATTGTCACCAACGAAAATATTTATGCGCTGCGAAAACTCGAAAATGCTTTCGGCGTAATTCTTAAAGTTGATTAATTGGAGTTTGTTGAGTTGCATAAAACAATGTCGAAAAATGAGATTGCAAAGTTAGGTAAATAAGCTTGTATTTTGAAAGGGGATTTTAGGAGTTTTTAAGCTTTGTCAATTGTCAAACACAGAGGAAACCAAGCTCAGAGTTTTACAATCTCAAGATTCTATAGTTCAATAAATCTATGAAACAGTCAACTCCTAACTAAACAACTCGTAACTCATAACTCGTCACTTGTAATTTGTAACTCGTAACTCGTAACTAAAAACTCGTAACTTAAAAATGAATACTATGATAATCACTATAGTCGCGATGCTGCTGATCTTTTAGCTCTTTAATTTTTTGAACAATCACCACAAAAATTTTCAAATCATGTTTTCGCAACCAAGCCATAGCTTGGGGATTTTCTTCTATGGCATCTAGAAGAGCCAATAGAAAATTAAACTTATGTTGGATAAGCCATGATTTAGCCTGTTCATCATTATCTACTGCATTACAAAATGCAGCAAGATGATTAAATCCATGAGTCATTAACCAGGTGAAAGCCGCTTCATCAGCTTGTAACGCTGCAGCAAATGCGGCCAATTCAGGGTAGCCATTTTTCAGTAGCCAATTGTGGATTTTGACATTTCGGTTAATTGCTTCTCCTAAGGCAATTAAAATCTTTGCATCATATTCAAATAGTTCTTTGCGTTTTCCCTTTGCCATGATTTTAGTATTTTATTAGCACAACGAAGATAAAAAAATTAGAAATAGTAGCAGGGTTTATTGTTTTGTTTTCGTAGAACAATAAAATAGAAAATAAAAAAAGGCCATCCGTTAAATAACAAATGGCCTTCAATATTATAAATGAGAGAACTTACTTAGTCTCTGATTCAATCGTTTTTTCAATTTCAGCATCCAAATCTTTTTCTTCCACCACAACTTCTTTGGTGGTTTCTTCAGTTCCGTCAGCTTTTACTTCGGTAGTAGTTGTAGTAGTTTCTACCGTTTTTGTTCCATCATCATTCGTTGTAGCTTTTACTTCAATAGTTTGCTCAACCTTAACTTCGTTACCAATTTGAGCATCAGCAGCAGCATTTACTTCAGGAAGATCCAAAGCAATACTTGGAGCAATAACCAATGCCACAACCGACATCAATTTCAAAAGAATATTCAATGATGGTCCGGAAGTATCTTTAAATGGGTCACCTACGGTATCACCCACAACAGCTGCTTTATGCACCTCTGATCCTTTTCCATATTTAACGCCATCAACCTCGATACCGTCTTCCACCATTTTCTTAGCATTATCCCATGCACCACCAGCATTTGATTGGAAGATTGCCATCAATACACCTGTTACAGTAACACCTGCAAGTAGTCCACCAAGCATTTCAGGTCCTCCTAAGAAACCGAATAATACAGGAGTAATAATTGCCATTACACCAGGAACAACCATTTCTTTAATGGATGCTTGAGTAGATATTGCTACACATTTCTCATATTCAGCAACGCCATCAGCTTTGTCGAAAATTTCCATTTCCTCTTTTGTTGCTTTTGATAAATCTGAATCGTATTTTTTCATGATTACCAATGCATCTTTCAAGGCAGGAATTGTTTGGAACTGACGACGAACCTCTTCAATCATAGCCATTGCAGCACGACCCACAGCATTCATTGCCAAAGCAGAGAATACAAATGGAAGCATACCACCCACTAATAAACCAGCCATTACAGTTGATTTAGAAATATCGATAGAGTTGATGTTTGCTTGTTGCATAAATGCAGAGAAAAGAGCTAATGCAGTAAGTGCTGCAGAAGCAATGGCAAAACCTTTACCGATAGCAGCAGTAGTATTACCTACAGCATCTAATTTATCAGTACGTTGACGAACTTCTTTTGGAAGATCAGCCATCTCAGCAATTCCTCCAGCATTATCTGAAATAGGACCGTAAGCATCAACAGCTAATTGGATACCTGTGTTTGCAAGCATTCCCACAGCTGCAATTGCAATACCATAAAGACCTGCATAGTAGTATGAAAGAATAATAGCAGTTGCAATTAATAAAATAGGAACTGCGGTTGACATCATACCCACACCCAAACCAGCAATAATGTTGGTTGCAGGTCCGGTTACAGACTGACGTGTAATAGAAGTAACAGGTTTTGTTCCTGTTCCAGTATAATATTCAGTGATTTTACCTACACCTAAACCAGCCACAAGACCAACAATAGTTGCTATAAATACACCTAGAGATGTATAATCATGTCCACTGTAATGCCATTTGGTAGGAAGGAAGGCATCAATCATAAAATAGGAAACGACAATCATTAGTCCTGCTGAAAGAAATTCTCCCATATTTAGTGCAGTTTGAGGGTTTCCTCCTTCTTTTACTTTCACAAAGAAAGTTCCAAAAACAGAAATCACGATACCTGCAGCGGCAAGTGCCAAAGGAAGAATTACAGCTCCCAATTTGAAGCCTTCGAATGCAGGAAGATTAAAGAAAATTGCTCCCAAAACCATGGTTGCAATAATAGAACCTACGAATGACTCGAAAAGGTCAGCACCCATACCGGCAACATCACCTACGTTATCAC
>QNXT01000287.1 GCA_003973505.1 Bacteroidota bacterium | reverse complement strand
CTTACTACTTCGGCTACTATCTTAATCGAAGGTCGTATGGGTTTATATGCATTAATTGCCACTTCGGGCTTTATGTCTTTGATGTTTCCAACAATATATGGAATCGCATTAAAAAACGTAGGACAGGATACCAGTTTAGGTGCAGCCGGTTTGGTTATGGCTATTGTTGGGGGAGCTTTAATGCCTCCTTTGCAAGGGGCTATTATTGATATGGGTACTGTTGCCGGATTGCCTGCAGTTAATTTCTCGTTTATTCTGCCATTTTTCAGCTTTATTATTATTGCAATATATGGTTACAGAAGCTATAAAGTGTATAGTTAGTCTTTGCAAGAAAACGCCAAATACTGCGTTATTTTTGTTTTTGAAACAGTCATTTACTAATGTAAACTTCTTGATTTCAAAAACTTCAAAAGCCTTGTCTTTGACGTTTTTTATCAAAGACTATAAGTATGTTTTTTTATTGTAGGTATTATTTAACAAAGAATAAAAAATTAAAAAACAAAACAATATGAATAAATATCCAAAAATAGGAATTCGCCCAACCATCGACGGTAGAGAGGGCGGAGTAAGAGAGGCTTTAGAGGAACAAGTTATGAATATGGCTAAATCGGCTGCCAAGCTGATTAGCACTCATCTTAAATATCCTAATGGCGAAGCGGTAGAGTGCGTAATCGCTGATGATTGCATAGGTGGCGTTGCCGAGGCTACAGCCTGTGCCGAAAAATTTCGAAACGAGAATGTAGGAGTATCTTTAACTGTTACGCCAGCCTGGTGCTATGGCAGCGAAACGATAGATATGGACCCACATATTCCAAAAGCTATTTGGGGCTTTAATGGTACCGAGCGTCCCGGAGCTGTTTACCTCGCCGCAGCTCTTGCCGGTCATAACCAAAAAGGACTACCTGCTTTCGGTATTTATGGGAAAGATGTGCAAGATGCCGATGATACTAACATACCTGATGATGTGAAAGAGAAAATATTCCGTTTTGTAAAGGCAGCCCTGGCGGCTTCCATTATGAAAGGGAAATCTTATTTGTCAATGGGATCAGTATCTATGGGAATTGCAGGCTCTATTGTAGATGACAATTTCTTTCAGGAATATCTGGGTATGCGAAATGAATATATCGATATGACAGAGTTTTTGAGGAGGATAGATGAAAAAATTTATGATGAAGAGGAGTATGAAAAAGCTTTAGCATGGACCAAAAAATATTGCAAAGAAGGTAAGGATTATAATGAGACCCCAAAAACAAAAGAGCAGAAAGACGCCGAATGGGAAAAAGTTGTTAAAATGGCAATGATTGGGCGTGATTTGATGGTTGGAAATAAAAAATTGATCGAGAAAGGCTATCGTGAGGAAGGGTTAGGACATAATGCCATATTAGCCGGTTTTCAGGGACAAAGACAATGGACAGATTACCAACCCAATGGCGATTTTATGGAGGCCATTTTATGTTCTTCTTTCGACTGGAATGGCAAACGTGCTCCGCATCTTCTTGCCACAGAAAATGACAGCTTAAATGGTGTTTCCATGCTATTCGGTTATTTGCTTACCAATACGGCACAAATGTTTTCCGATATTCGTACCTATTGGAGTCCCGAGGCTATCAAGCAGAATTGTAATTATCAGGTAGAAGGAAAAGCAGCTAAGGGACTCATTCACCTCATCAACTCCGGAGCTTCAGCCTTAGATTTTACGGGGCAACAAAGCAAAGACGGACAGCCTGCTATCAAACCGTTTTGGGAAATAAGCGATGAAGAAGTAGATAAATGTTTGGATGCTACATCCTGGTGTCCGGCTATTACCGAGTATTTCCGTGGTGGTGGTTTTTCTTCTGAATTTTTAACAAAAGGAGAAATGCCCATTACTATTTCGCGTATCAATATTGTTAAAGGATTAGGTCCTGTTTTACAAATAGCCGAAGGTTATACTGTGGAATTACCTAATGAAGTAAACGAAATCCTTACGCAAAGAACAAGTCCAAGCTGGCCGACAACATGGTTTGCTCCTAAATTAACAGGAAAAGGTGCCTTTAAAGATGTATATTCCGTTATGGCTAATTGGGGTGCCAATCATTGTGCTTCAAGCTATGGGCATATTGGAGCCGATTTAATTACCTTGGCTTCCATATTGCGCATTCCTGTGAATATGCATAATGTTGACGAAGATAAAATTTATCGTCCAAGTGCCTGGAGTCTGCATGGCAGCGACCAAGAAGGAGCAGATTATCGGGCTTGTGCTAATTACGGACCTTTATATAAATAGATTAAGATGAAGCAGGCAATAATAGTATTAGATTGTGGAGCTACCAATATCAGAGCTGTAGCTGTTAGTGAAACCGGCGAAATTTTAAACCAAAAATCATATTCCAATAATACCCGGGAAGATCCTTATTTCAAAACAGGGCGTATTTGGGATGTGGACGAAATTTGGGAAAAGTTGTCGAAGGCTTGCAAACATGTTACTGCAGCACTGAATAATGTGGAAATTAAAGGTGTTTGCACCACTACTTTTGGCGTTGACGGAGCTCCTTACGACAAATCCGGCAAACAAATATACCCGGTAATCAGTTGGGCTTGTCAGCGCAGCAATACTATTATTGACGAGCTTCATGATGCATTTCCTCTGGAAAAACTATATAAAATATCAGGCGTAAATCAATTTCATTTTAATACCCTGTACAAGCTTTATTGGTTGAAGAAATATCGTCCGGAGATTTTACAAAATATGGATAAATGGCTTTTTATGCCTGCTATAATTTCTCATAAGCTGTCAGGTGCCAATTTTACCGATGTATCTATGATGGGTACTTCTATGCTTGGCGATTTACAAAAAAGAGGTTTTTCTGAGGAGATTCTGTCATTTTTAGGTATCGAAGCTAAAGTATTTCCTGACTTAAAAGAAGCCGGAGAAATGGTTGGAGAAGTAAACAAAGAAGCAGCAGAACTAACAGGTATTCCTCAGGGAGTACCTGTATTTTCAGCCGGCCACGATACACAATTTGCTGTTTTTGGTTCGGGTGCCCAAATAAACGAAGCCGTTCTGAGTTCGGGAACTTGGGAAATACTGATGATGAGAAGCGAAAAAATGCAAAGCAATACTTTGGCCTTACAAGCCGGTATTACTACCGAGTTCGATACACAAGAATCTTTGTTTAATCCCGGAATGCAATGGTTGGCTTCGGGAGTACTGGAGTGGATAAAAAACCAATTCTATTCCGCGGAGAAAGAGCAAAAGGATATTTATGAAATTATGATTTCCGAGGCTCTTGAAATAAAAGAGTCTGAATTGGTTTTTAATACGGATTTTTTAAGTAAAAACGGTGCTATTCAGGGTTTAAGCCTACAAACAAGCAGGGGCGAAATATATTTGGCAGCATTAAAAGCTTTGGCAAAAAAAACCAGGGAAAGTTTAAGTATTTTAGAGGAGCTAAGCGGAGTTAAAGTAAAATCGTTGGTAGTAGTGGGAGGAGGCTCCAAAAACCATTTGTGGAATCAATTACGAGCGCAATACTTAGGAATAGATATCAGAAGTATTCCGCAAACCGAAACTACCGTTTTGGGAGCGGCTATGTTTGCTTTCGCTGCTTGTGGAGTATATCAATCTGCTGAAGAGGCAAGGAATGCTTTTTTAGGTATAATAGACAAATGATATAGAAAAACACACTACTTATGGCAACCGGTTTTAGTTTTTATAATGGACATTACGTATTAAGTTGGTACTAATAACAAAAAGTATATTATATGCAAAAAATAGTATTAGTAATAGTTTTGTCAATTACCTATCTGGTTGTTAGCTGTAATGATGTTGATAGTAAAAATATTGATAACGCCAAAAAAACAAAGGTTTCAATTAACATAAGTAATATCAATCAAGACTCAACCTTTTTTGAATATAATATAAACAATATTCAAAAGGACAGTTTGATATTCAAATTTCCTAAAGTTATACCAGGTGCATACAGAATCAATAATTCTGGCAAGTATATAATGCATCTTAGTTGTTTTGATAATAACTCTAAAAAGCTAGATTATAAAAAGTTAGACAACAACTCATATTTAATTTACAAATCAAAATCACTAAAAACAATTAGATATTATGTCAAAAATGCAAATAAAACAGACATCTATGAGGTTTTAACAAAACTAATAGTTACAGATTCTTTTTGCCTAATTAACCCTATTTCTGTAATTGGTTACTTCGATGAATATAAAGAAGTTAAGCATTCTTTGAAAATAGAGAAGCCTATAAATTTTTTCACCAATTATAAATTATCAAATAATTCCATATCTAATCCTATAGATAAATTTGAATATAATAGCTATTTTGATCTTGTTGAAAATCCACTCCTTTATGGTAAGCTTGATACTAATTCTCTACCTATCTATAATGCTAGCATCTCTGTATATTCAGATAATAAAATTATTACTTCCCAATTGATTAAATCATGGATTAAACCTTTGATGGGAGTTTTAACGAGTTATACCTCAGAAAGCAGGGATAAAACAATACCCTATAGATTTAATTTTATTTTCACCGATAATGTAGAAACTTCTTCTGCATTAGAACAAAAAAATGCCTCTACTTATTGCCTAAAAGCTAATTGGGACACTCTGTTTCTTAAGAGGGAAATTCAACATATGATTAGTCATGAATTTTTACACATAATTACACCCATTGGATTTCAGAGTAACACTTATAAAAAGGAGTTGTTTTGTGGGTATAGCTCTGAGCATTTATGGTTGTATGAAGGAGTGGTTGAATATCTTTCATTAAAAACTAGGTTGGATGCAGAAGTATATACTCCTAAAAGTTTTATTATCGCTTTGAGCCATTTAAATTCATTAAATATGGCATTAGACAAGTGTAATGGAGAATCAATTTTAAAACTGAGTGAGAATATTTTATCAAAAGATGATTTTGTTTGCTTTAATAAATTCTATTATAAAGGAGCGTTGTCAGCTTTCTTATTAGATTTTTCTATTAGCAACTGTAGTGCTGGAAGTGATAATCTAATAAAATCACTGAACAGATATATCAAACAAAAAGGAAAGATATTTAATGAAAAAGAGTTTATTGATGATTTTTTACACTCGACTTGCTTAAAAGAAATTGATTTGGATATTTCGGATGAAGAATTAAGTAAAAAACTTCGTGAAGTAGTAAATATGCTAGGTTATGAAATGACTGAAAAAAAAGTCTTTATAACATCTGACATATCATACGATTTTTACTTAAAAGATTACTATGTTAAAGATGGGAGGTATATATTAAGCTTTGATAATAGAAATTCACCTATAAAAGATAAGCATATCAATGTTCTAAAGATAAATAATAAAAATCCCACAGAACGTATGATTTTAAACCATATTATCTATCCACCAAATGCAGAAAGCATAAATATAGAGTATATTTGTAATAATAAAAGGAAAATAATAAACTTGGAGCCAAGACAGAATGGTATGTTTACCAGAATTCACAACGTAAAAAAAATTGGCACATTAACTTCTGATATGCAAGAATGTGTAAAGTGTTTTTTTGAATAGGCCTAAATGCACAACTTCCCCCACTACCACCAACTAGACGCCATGGACTGCGGAGCCATCTATCTCCATATGATAGCAAAGCACTACGGTAAAAGCTACACCTCCCAAACATTACGCAAACGTTCCTATATTACTTGTGATGGCGTTTCACTTTTGGACATAAGTGATGCTGCTGAAAGTATTGGGTTTAGAACAATGGGAGTGAAAACGTGTATTGATAAACTAAGTAAAGCAAGTGTAACTCATTTCATTGCAAACTAGAGTAATATAATTTTATAAAGACGCACTTATGATCTTTTTAGGCTTTAGAATAATATCCTTATAACCTGAGTTCGACGTAAGATTTCACTCACAGAAAGTCAATAGCAGACCAGATTTGCTGCTAAATATCACGAAGGAATAGCGGGCTATTTCGAGTGGTATTTAGTGCGAAGATGGTTTGCTATTGACTTTTTTATATAAATTTCGAT
>QNXT01000146.1 GCA_003973505.1 Bacteroidota bacterium | reverse complement strand
ATTGACTTTTTTATATAAATTTCGATAATTAGCCCATATACTTCCCCAAATATACTCGAATTATCTCGATAGTCCATCGTATATTTGAGTCGTATATGAACTAATTATCTGAAACTGTGAGCAAAGCTTACATCGAACTCAGGTTAATAGGATGGGGAGGCTTGATTATCAAACCTTTCCTCATAAAATAAAGCTTTACATTTACGATAAATATTTTGAAGTACGTATCCTTTTAATATAGTTTTTCGATACCTTTTTCCATTCTTCAAGGCTTTTATCGGTGTATTCGTTGATGGCTTTTATGCGTGAGTAGGTTTTTGATTTTACTTCGTTAGCCACTTTTTTAACCTGTTTTGTTTTTGAAGTTTTTGCAGAAGCTTTTGCTTTTACATCCTGAGTTTCTTTTTTACTTGCTTTTTTCTTTTCAGGGGTTTTCTTTTCCTCAGTTAAAGCGGTTTGCTTTTGGGCTACTTTTTCTGTTTTCTTTTTCGAAGAGTCTTTTTTTGCTTGTTTTTTCTTCTTCTCTAATTCTTTACGTTTTTTCTCTTCCGCTTTTCTTTCTTTTTCAGCTTGCTTTTTTTGCTCCTTTGCTTTTCGGGCTAATTCTTTAATTTTCTTTTTCTTCTGAGCCTCTTCAATCTTTCTTTTTTCTTCTTCACGTTCTTTTATAATCAGCTCAAGCTTTGCCGTTTTAATAATGCGATTTTTATTAACCCATTTCTCACCAGGGAATAAAATGTTAAGTTCATTTTCGCAAAAATTGGCAATATCAGGAAAGAACCTTTCAAAGTCAGCTTTGTATAAATCGTAATCAGCACGTAAATCGTCCACAGCAAGCTCCATATTCGATTTGTTTTTTGCTCGTCGCGACATCATGTCGAAAGCACGTGTTAAACCATCGAATTTTCCATAGCTGGCTAGCCAGTTTTGCATAATGATAAACGGAAGCAACTGTTTGGTTTTGCGTGGGAGAATGGTGTAATTTCGAAGTAAAATCCCGTAACTGTATGAGGTGAAATGGGATAGAGATATCTCCGAATAATCGTCCCAATTACGCGCTAAAAAATGATCGTAGAATATATCAGCAATTACTCCGGCATACTTATGGTATTTTTTATGCAAACGAGTTCGGGTTTGTATAAAAGCAGGGTGGTGGTCTGTATAATAATCTATTTTACGATGAAGCATGATACCCTCTTTAATTTCTTCAGGAAAATGATGAATTTTATTTCCCCGAATATGATCGGCAATAAAATTCCCTATCATGATTTTTTCATGATCTCCAGAAAGTTTAAGATGAGCTAAAAAATTCATACGTTTTATTTAATGATTAAGCGTATATATGTGTAGTATGCTAACGTTTACATCCTATTCGTATTACTCAATTACAGTTTATAAAGTTACGTTTTTTTATGATTATATACGTACTTTATTCAACTTTATTTTACAACCTAAGATAGAAACGTTATAAATATAATATGTATTGGGTTAAATATATTATAGTCAAGTTGTTAATCGAATTATTTGAGCGTAATAATAATTGCTATTAGTCGTATTATTTTTTTACCTTTGCGGCAAATAGAAATACAAAAAATAAATCATTTAAATATATGCAAAAGATCGTATTATTAGGGGATGAAGCAATTGCTCAAGGAGCAGTGGATGCTGGTTTATCAGCAGTTTATGCTTACCCTGGAACACCTTCTACGGAGATTACAGAATACATTCTTCGCTCGAAGGAAGCTAAAAATGGTGGAATTGTTGCTTCGTGGACTACCAACGAAAAAACGTCTATGGAAATGGCCATAGGAACCTCTTATGCTGGCAAGCGTGCTTTAGTTACCATGAAACATGTGGGATTGAACGTAGCGGCTGATGCTTTTATGAATGCTGCTATTACCGGTGTTAATGGTGGTATTGTAGTGGTTTCGGCAGATGATCCATCAATGCACTCATCGCAGAATGAGCAAGACTCACGTTATTATGGTAAATTTGCACAGATTCCTGTGTTAGAACCCGTTAATCAACAAGATGCCTACGATATGATGGCTTATGCCTTCGAAATGTCGGAGCGATTGAATGTGCCTGTGTTAATTCGAATCACTACTCGTTTGGCACACTCGCGTGCGGGTGTTGTTTTGGGTGAAAAAGTACCTCAAAATGAGTTGAAACTTCCAGAAAATAAACGTCAGTTTGTTTTATTGCCAGGTATTGCACGAGTGCAGTATAAAGCCTTATTGGCAAATCAACCTCTTTTCGAAAAAGAATCAGAAGAAAAAGGTTATAATCAACTGTTGGAGGGAAAAGATAAGTCTTTGGGTATTATTACAACGGGTATTGCTTATAATTACCTTATGGAGAACTTCCCTGAAGGTATTGACTTTCCTGTCTTAAAAATTGCGCAATATCCCATGCCTATCAAAATGCTTAAATCTTTATACGATAGTGTTGATGAGATTTTAGTTTTAGAAGATGGTTATCCATTGGTTGAAGAGCAGTTGAAAGGTTACTTAAACCTTGGTAAACCAGTTCACGGACGTTTGGATGGTGCTTTACCTCGTGATGGAGAGTTAAGTCCAAATCTTGTGGCACTTGCTTTAGGTCATGAAGTAGCTGAGCAATATGATATTCCTGAAGTGGTTACTCAACGTCCACCGGCTTTATGTGCGGGATGTCCCCATACCGATTCATATACTGCACTAAATATTGTAATGGAGCATTTTGGCGAAGGTCGAGTGTTCTCTGATATTGGATGTTATACTTTGGCCGCTTTAGAGCCATTGGAAGCTATTAACTCATGTGTGGATATGGGTGCGTCGATTACGATGGCTAAAGGTGCTGCCGAGGCTGGTTTGGTGCCTGCTGTAGCTGTTATTGGTGATTCTACCTTTACGCACTCCGGACTTACAGGTCTTTTAGACTGTGTAAATGCTAAAGCTCCAGTTACCATTTTGATTTTGGATAATGGTACTACGGGTATGACTGGAGGTCAAACCTCTCAAGCAACGGGCAAAATAGAAGATATTTGTATTGGCTTGGGAGTGGAAAAAGAGCACGTTCGTGTTATTAATCCAATCAAGAAAAATCATGAAGAGAACATCAAAGTCATGAAAGAGGAGATGGAATACCATGGTGTTTCTGTAGTTATTCCTCGTCGTGAGTGTATTATTACATTAGGTGCTCGTATTCGTGCAAATAAGAAAAAATAAGATTATCATTTTTAATATTATATAAAATGCAAAAAGATATTGTTTTAGGCGGAGTAGGAGGGCAAGGTATTTTAACCATTGCTGCTACTATTGGTACCGCTGCTGTTAATAAAGGATTATTTCTAAAACAGTCTGAAGTTCACGGTATGAGTCAGCGTGGAGGTGATGTGATGTCAAATCTTCGTTTATCATCAAATGAAATTTTCTCCGACTTAATTCCTGAAGGAAAAGCCGATATTGTTTTGGGAGTAGAACCTATGGAGGCTTTACGTCACGTGAAAATGTTGTCGAAAGATGGATGGTTGATTACCAATGAGGTTCCTTTTAAGAATATTCCTAATTACCCTGATATTGACAGTGTTATTAGTGAATTAAAGAAATTTCCAAATCATGTAATCCTTAATGCCGATCAAATTGCCAAAGATTTAGGTAGTTTGAAAGCGGCTAATATGGTGATTCTTGGTGCAGCCATTCCATTTATTGGTATGGAGTTGAGCGATTTTGAGGGTGCCTTAAAAATGATTTTCGGTCGTAAAGGTGATGATATTGTTAATTTGAATATCAATGCTTTAAAAGCGGGAATGAAAGAAGCTGAGAAATTTTTATAAAGAATAGATTTATATTACTAAGGCAGTTCAATATGTTTGGACTGCCTTTTTTATTGTTGTTAGATGTTTGAAAAAAGTATTCAAAACCGTTTGCATATCACCGACTCCGAGTTTGGTGTTTTTCGTATTCACATATTGTTCTCAATTATTCAGGGAGTTATTATGGGCGTATTTGCCCTCAACGAATTTGTGTTTATCAAAGATATGCTGGGTACAAAAATGCAGTTAAGTATTCTATTGCAGTTAAGTGTGATTTTAATGCTTTTTTCAGTTTTTGTAAATGAGTTTTTACGCCGAATTACCGATAAAAAGAAACTACTTATTTGGGCAGCAGTGTTTACGCATCTTCCTCTTATGGGGCTTGCTCTTTTTCCAACAAATAATGAAGCCTATTTGTCATTTCCTTACTACCATTATATATTTTTAGGCATTTTCTTTTTCTTCTATTTTAATTTGATAATTGTTCTCCCTGTTATAAATCAGATGCTTAAAGGTGCATATAGCCATGAAAATTTTGGGAGGCTTTACAGCTATTCCAGCTCGATAAACAAAACGGTGTTAATGGTTGTTACATTTGCGTTTGGGTTTTTATTGGATATAGATAATTATGCCTTTGTATATGTGTATCCTGTTTTAGCTTTGCTGGGGATTCTTTCGGTTGTTTTATTGGCAAAAATTGATGTTCCACAGGAAAAAGTAGTAATAAAACGGAGCTTCTTTGCCGCTAGTTTAAATTCTCTTCGCGAGATGAAATGGATTTTGCTTCGCAATAAACCATATCGACAATTTGAAATTGGGTTTATGTTTTATGGTTTTGCATGGATGATTACTGCTTCCATTATAGCCATATATTTCAATGAAGCCCTAGGGATGAATCATGCAACTTATGGTTTTTATAAGAATGGTTATAATATACTTGCTATTCTTTTATTACCTTATTTTGGTAAGGTTTTGGGCAAAATCGACCCGCGAAAATTTGCAGCCATTACCTTTGCCAGCTTATTGTTTTATCTGCTGTTTATGGCTCTTACCGAGCATTTTCCTTTCTCTTTCCAATTGGGAAGTATTGAAGTTTTCGGGATGTTATTGGTGGCCTATTTATTTTACGGAGTATTTGCGGCAACAATGGCTTTATTATGGTTTATTGGGTCGGCATATTTTTGTAAAAAAGAAGAGGCCGCGCAGTATCAATCCATTCATCTTACATTAACGGGTTTTCGGGCCATTATATCGTTTCAATTGGGCATTGTTTTTTATCAACTGTGGGGATTCTCTGTTACCTTTGGACTTGCGATTTTATCTTTAGCGATAGGAATTATTTATATGATTTGGTCGTTTATGGGTAAAAAATCAAACAAAGATTTAGAGTTGAAAAGCTAAGAAAAATACAGCATGGATGTAAGTGTATTATTCTAATGTAGTGGGTAGTTCAAATATAAAACTAGTTCCTTTTTCATTACTCTCGGCTCGAACACTTCCGTTCATTCGTCTGATAAATTCGGCTACAACTTTTAGCCCTAAACCCGTACCATATTCATTTTCGGTGCCACGCATTTGATAGTCCGATGCAATGGAAAAAATGGAATCAATATATTCTTTTGGAATACCTACACCTTCATCACTTATGATTACTTGCACCTTATCAGTTAGGTTTTTACTTTTAATCCGAATCATGCCTCCAGGGTAGTTAAATTTTATTGCATTGCTAATAAGGTTGGTGAAAATGGTAAAGGTCATTTTCTGATCGGCATAAACCTCAACATGTGGATTTAGTTCGTTTTTGATGATTAATAGTTTATTCTCAATCTGTATTCTATTTAGTTTAAGAGCTTCGTCTAATACTGTGGCCAGTCGAATTTTTTCGATATTCATAAGAGATCGCTATCACTACAATGAAGATGAAAGTTACACGCTTGAGGTCACCATCACTGAAGACGCTGTGTAACTGTCACGGGCATCTGGCGAACAAAACGTTGGAGATCACTATCAAGACCCGTTTCTATTTTCTGTTACCCACAGTTAAACATAACTGTCTTTGTTCTGCTAATGGAGACAGAAGGAGAGGCGATGGGCGATACAAGCATGTACAGCACAATATATAATGCATAATATATCATGACCAAAAAAATCCGTACCCACTTTGCAAAATCGGCAGCAAGGAAACGTCCCTCCACAAAAACACAGAGATTCTGCTTCCCCCGAATCACATCAAAACACGCTTTGTTTTCATTT
>QNXT01000183.1 GCA_003973505.1 Bacteroidota bacterium | reverse complement strand
TCACTACATTTTGTACAAAATGAAAGATATAGAACTTTGTACTAAATTTCCAGAGAGTACATTAAAGTTTTTATGTAAGATTGTAAATAATAATATTCAATGGTCTCATCAAGAACTTCAAGAGTGTCTTGAAATAATTGGTAATAAAGAAGTAACTTTAAAAGAGGAGTCTTGTTATAAGAATTTGTTATTAGCAAGTAAAACCTAATATTGTATAGGATAAATGTGCTACCTGTCATCAAAACATATTTAAATTAATGTAAAATTATAAATAAAGTTTGAATGGATATCTTGTAATGATTTTACGAAAGCAGAGAGATAGATTTCTTGAGTTTACGAAACGGCAACTGATAGGAGTCGATTTCAAAGATGATATTTTGATAGGACAAAAGCCGTTAGATAGATTTTTTACGGGATTTCTATTTCCGATAATCGAGTCAGAAGATATATTTGAAGAAGATATCGAAGAAGAGAATATAGAATTGAGCTTAGATGATAGTGAGAAGGAAGCGACTCCTATCAAAAAAGTAAAAAGATACATACCTCCATCTTCCGCGGGATTTTCATTCTTTATCTCAGGTGATAATATCAAGCTAAGAGTATTTTATAATGCTGTGCAATACAATTTGCAATCAGAAAGAGATAATTTAAACCAAAAATTTATCCGACAATTATGGATAAAAAATAAATTAGCCGACGACGGGAAAGAGGTTGAATTTTCTCCAAATAGCGTAAATCAATATGAAGTCTTTGACGGTCGTGCAAAGATAGATACTTTGTGGAGACCGTATAACGACGGATATATCGTAACTATTACAATATCGAACAATATGAAAATAGATTCTACACAAAATAGAAAAAAATTCAATATAGAGCAGAATGAAAAGACACTGTTTGAAGTTGAACTCAAATGTATTATAGAATCCGGAGATATAGATATATATCCCTCTAAGAATAAAGCGTTACTTAATGACGAAGAGAAAGAGATTGAATTACGATATAAAGATTTACATATCTATGCGATAGGGCATGGAACAGCTGTAAATTGGCAGAGAGATAAACGAGGCAAGATGGAGATATGGATTGACTTTCTACCTATGGTTGAGGTGCCTCAAGTAACCGCCGATACCGGTAACGCTTCGGATAAAGTATTAGAGTTTAACTTCTTAATGAATTACGAAAATAGAGAGAGCGTTATTCAAGAGTTACAAAAGTTTGTCAATAATTATGAAAATTGGATATCTACTCAAGAATTATTAGCAAATGATGAAGAGGAAGAGGATAAAGAGACTGCCGAAAAAATAATAAAAAAACAGACTGTCGCAAAAACAAGAATGCAAAAGGGTATAGATTTATTAAAAAAAGACAATTATGCCGGTAGAGCTTTTGCTACCGCAAATGAAGCGATGCTAAGACAGTGGGTCGTAAGAGATAAAAATAGAGGTATTGTCAAAGATAAATCGGTATATAGATGGAGACCATTTCAGTTGGCGTTTATTCTGATGACATTAGAATCCACAGCAAATGAGAATAGTAATTTTAGAGATACACTTGACCTTATTTGGTTTCCTACCGGAGGAGGTAAAACAGAAGCTTATCTTGGATTGATGGCATTCTTATTTATATATAGAAGATTGAAATATCCGGCTAGTGCGGGAGGGACAGTAGCTATTATGCGTTATACATTGAGGCTTCTGACCGCACAGCAGTTTTTGAGAGCGAGTAAAGTAATCTCCGCATTAGAGCTAATAAGACGAAATAGTATTGAACTATTCGGCAAAGAACCTTTTTCTGTCGGGCTTTGGGTGGGAAGTGCCAGTTCACCGAATAGTTTTAGTCAAGTCAAAAATATATTGGAAAAAAAGCAGTTTAGTAAATTGGTTTTGAATAGTTGTCCGTGGTGTGATAGCAAATTTACGGAAGAGAATTATATATTGAGTGAAAATAGTTTTCATTTTACCTGCAACAATAATAGTTGTGATTTCGGTAAAATAAAAGATAATATTTTACCTTGCAATATAGTTGACGAAGCATTATATTCACAAGCTCCAAGCTTACTAATCGCGACTGTCGATAAATTTGCAAGATTAGCATGGGAAGAACGAGCTAGTAGTTTTTTCGGTGTCGGCGGGAATAGACCTCCCGAATTAATTATTCAAGATGAGTTGCATCTTATCTCAAGCGCATTAGGCTCAATAGTCGGTTTGTATGAAGTAGCTATAGATACCGTCTTGATAGCAAAAGGAATGAGAGCAAAATATATAGCATCTACAGCTACTATCAAAAATGCAGAAAAGCAGGTGAGGAGACTTTTTGCCAGAGAGACAGCGATATTTCCGCCACCGGGTCTTAGGTATGATGATTCATATTTTGCCAAAACAGTGCCTTTAAAACAGAAATCGGGTAGAGTTTATGTCGGCTATTTGGCACCTTTGTTGGATAGACAGCACTGTCTTGAACCTTTGGCGGGTCTATTGCTTGCTGCTCCTGTGAAACTATTTAAAGATAATGAAGAGTTTATGGATAGGTGGTGGACACAGATAGTCTATCATGGAAGTTTAAAAGGGGTTGACAATAGCCGAACTTTATATCAAAGCGGTGTAAAATCATATCTCAAAAAATTTACGCTTGAAAATATAAAAGAGGAGATAGAGAAAGAGTTTCCGGATTTTTTCAAAAATATAGATTTGAAAGATATAGATGATTTAAAAGATATCGATAATAAAGAGATAAAAAATATAGTAGATAAATATCTACCTATTCGAAATATTGTAGTAAAAACACTTACTAGTAATCAAACCGCAGAAGAGAATGCACAAATTTTTGATGCACTTGCAAAAGATAGAAATGATAAAGATGCTATAGATGTGGCACTCGCTACCAATATGATATCCGTCGGTTTAGATGTCCCGAGATTGGCTCTAATGATTATAAACGGTCAACCGTTAACGACTGCAGAGTATATTCAAGCAAGTAGTCGAGTAGGACGAGGAGAGACACCGGGTATAGTATTTGTAAATTATTATAAGACACAAGCTAGAAGCCTATCCCATTACGAAAATTTCAAATCTTATCACGACTCTTTTTATAGATTTGTAGAACCGACTAGCTTGACACCGTTTACATTTAGAGCTAGGTCAAGAGCTTTGCACGCATCATTAGTTATTGTAATGAGACATAGCGGAATAGAATTACTTCACAACAGTGCGGCAGGTGATTTTAATAAAGAAGATAGCAAAGTAAGAAGAGTGATAAGAATAATGAAACTTCGTTGCAAATCGGCTATCGGGGATAATAGAGAGTTGATTGAAAAAACAGAACAACATATTGATAATTTGGTAGCGGAGTGGGATAGTGAGGTGCAATTTTGTAAAAAAAATAGAATTAAGTTGGTATATAACTCTAATGATAGAAGTTTTAATAATCTTATATGTGATTTTGAGACGGAAAACGGTTTATGGCAAACTCTTCAATCTATGAGAAATGTTGAGAGTTCCGCACTATTTAAGCTATTAAAAGGAGTAAAGGGTAGTGAATAAGAGTAAACAGCAATATACTCCGGTTAGGTTTTCCCATTTAATGTCATATGCGGGTATCGGTGCTATAGTTCGCGGAGCAGAGGATAGATTAATGGTTATTACAGATATTCGTTATTGGACGGATAAAACAGGTCAGATATCTGCAAATATTATTCCTTATGTTAAAAGAGTATCAAAAGCTTTGAATATAGATAAAGAGCTTAGAATGCCTCCATCGGCTAGATTAAATGAAAGAGATGAAATAGAGGGTGTTTATCTCCCAGCCGTGCTTTTTCCCGTATATGCAAAGTGCCAAAAGTGCGGTTTACTGCATAATAACCCTTGGAGAAAACAAGATAAAAGATTAATCGATGATACTATTTGCGAAGATTGTGGAAATAAATTGGAGCAGGTAACTTGGTGTGCTGTTAGTAATAAAGGATATATGAGTGAAGTCCCTTGGCACTATATCTGTCATTTAGAATCGGATATAAAATGTGAAATAGATTATGAAAACTCTTATTTGAAGGTTACTACTGATAATAATGGAAAAAGCGTTATAAGATGTATGAGATGCGGAAGTCAAAACTATTATGAGAATAGTAAAATAAAAATTATCAACTCTATTCAGCCGTGGATATATGAAAAAGCTCCCGAATTAGACGAAAATGATATTGTTGAAATTTTGGAAGTAAATAATCCCGGAGTCTATTTACCTGAACGGGTAAATGCGTTGGTTATCCCTCCGGAATCAAGAATTATTAAAAATAGTATCATCGATAGACTTTATAATAGTTCAAAATTGAGAAGAGAGATAGATAGTATCAAAATTCCCTTGAGAAGAAAAAGCAAACTCAAAGAGATTGCTACTAAATATAGATGTAGCATAGAAGAGATAAAAGAAGCGTTAGATGAAATTAAAAAGGGATACCCTTATTATAATGAAAATATTACCGTAGGCGAACTAATCGAAGATGAGTATAAAGCCTTTTTAACACCGTTAGAGGATGTTAGAGATGATGAAGACTTTGTAACTGTTCATAAAACTAAAGAGTTTCATTTATTGTATCAATCTATAGAGTCGCAAGAGTTAAAATCGATAGTTCGTATGATAGATAATCATATTATAGCTATGAGACTTAGAGAGATACAGGTGTTCAAAGGTTTTTATAGAGGTTATGAAGATGATAATACGACAAGAGAGTTAGTGCCTCCGGATATAGTAGGCAGTAGCAATTGGTTACCGGCGATAGAGCTTTTCGGTGAAGGGGTGTTTTTTACGATAGATGAGAATATTTTATCTAAATGGGAAACTCTTCATCCCGTCAAAAAAAGAGCAGATGAGATTCTAAAGAGATATGAGAAATCTGAAGTTACTTTAAATGTAGATGTTGAAGTTACTCCAAGATTTTTACTACTTCATACATTATCGCATCTTTTAATTAGGGAGCTTGAGTCAATAGCCGGTTATCCCGCCGCATCTCTCAAAGAGAGAATATACTGCTCAAGAGATAGAAAGATGTCAGGAGTCTTAATCTATACAACTGTTTCGGATATCGTAGGTTCTTTGGGAGGGATAGTCGAAAGTGCAGAGCCGAAAGAGTTTCTTTCATTAATGGATAGTGCTTTTAAACATGCTATGTGGTGTTCTTTAGACCCGGTTTGCACCGAACATGAGGGGCAAGGTCCCGGGTGGCTTAATCGTGCGGCTTGTCATGCATGTGCTCTTATACCTGAACCGAGCTGTGCTTACGGAAATGTGTTTTTGGATAGAATATTTATCAAAGGTAGTGAAAGTTTAGGCATTCCTAACTTTTTAGAGTTTGTGGCAAAGGAAAAGATGTATGACTAATACTTCGATAAAAGATTTACCGATTGATTACGAAATTGAATACAAGATAATAATACAAGAAGTATTAAATAGAAATATCTTAATAAGTTTAGATGGAAAAAACTATTCTATATCGAAACCAAAAAATAAAACTTGGAAAAATATTAAGTTACAAAAAGGTATGGAATGCATCGTTAAAAAAGTTAAATATGGTCAAAATAACGAATATACGAGGCTAGATTTGATTTCAGTATCAAAAAGGAATCTTAGAAAATTTAAATTGCCGGGAATTGATGATTTGAATAAAGACCAAGATAGAGTTCTTAGATTGCCAGAGGATGGACAGTTTCTAATTATTGGAGGACCGGGAACCGGTAAGTCAATAGTTGCTCTTTTAAGAGCGATGAAATATCATAAAAATGACAACTATGTATTTTTGACTTTTAATAAAGTTCTTTTGAGTGCTACAAAACAATTGGTTGATTTTGATTTGAATAGTGCTACTTTGGATAGTTGGATAGGTAAGGAGTATTGGAAATTATTCCAAGAGTATATCCCGCATATTGAAGGGAGCAAAAGAAAACCTGATTATGACAAGATGATAAAAAATTTAGAGAGTAGAGGTATAGAAGAAAATCCATATCATCTGATTATTGACGAAGGGCAAGATAAACCTCCGAAATATTATGAAACATTAATGTATTTTGGGATAGAAAATTTTT
>QNXT01000172.1 GCA_003973505.1 Bacteroidota bacterium | reverse complement strand
CCTCTACTCGACCGCATCGATTTACATGTTGAAGTAACGCCTGTTCCTTTTCGAGAATTATCAAAAATACAACGATCCGAGAAAAGCTCGGCTGTTCGTGAACGTGTAATTGCTGCTCGAAAAATTCAAGAAGAGCGATTTAAAGATAGTCAAGGTGTATTCACTAATGCGCAAATGAACAGCAAACTTCTTCGAAAACACTGTCAGATTGATGAAGCAGGAAACGAACTTTTGAAAAATGCGATGGAAAAACTCGGGCTTTCAGCAAGGGCTTATGACCGTATTTTGAAAGTATCACGCACTATTGCCGACTTAGCTGGACATGAAAATATAAATAATGAGCACCTTTCGGAAGCTATTCAGTATCGGAGTTTAGACCGGGATAGTTGGGGGACTTAATTTGGTTGATAGTAGATTTTTGATCTTAGATTTATCAGGCAGACCTAGATTCTGTTGATAGGTTTCGAAGATGTTAACAAATAGGCACTCGCTTTGCTCGTTTTCTTTATTTTAGACTCTGATTTGCCTGATCTTGCCTAGTCGGCAAACAGGTTTAAACTGATTTGAATTCACTTCGCTCATTTTCGCTACGCTCGTTTTGATGAGTTTCTTAAAACGTTCCCTACGAAACAAAGTTCAGTTTTACCTCGAAAACCATAACGGAGTTTTTTGGGACACTTCCTTGAGCTGTATTTCCATAACCCAAACGAGAAGGAATAATAAGAAGGATTTCACCTCCCTCACCAATAAGAGGAATCCCAATCTGCCAACCCAAAATAGTACTTCCTAAGTATAAAGAAATATTTTCACCAGAATCAAACTTGGTACCGTCCAATAAGGTTCCTTTATAATCCACATTGATACGTGAACTTACATTGGGATGAGATGAACTGCCTTTTTTAATTATCTTATAATAAATACCACTTTCATGACGAACCATATCCAAATTATGATCAGCAATATACTTTTCAATATCCTTTCGATCAATCTCGTCTTGCGATTCTTTTTGGCATGAGAACGACAATCCAACGAATACAAATAATATGAAACTTAAAAATATTTTCTTTGTCATAGTTTCTAATGTTTAGATTTCAAAAGTACAACTTTTATATCACTATAGTTCGTTGTGTATATAGAAAAAGCCGAACTCTATACAGAATCCGGCTCCAATATCTTTATCCAAAAGTTTTTACTTTTTCTTCAAGTAACCCTTTTCGCGAGCCTCTTTCATGCAAGCAGTAATTCCATTCTTGGAAATCTTACGGATACCCGCAGCAGAAACTTTTAATGTGATAAATTTATCCTCTTCTGGAATATAAAACTTCTTTGTCTGCAAGTTTGGGTAAAAACGTCTTTTAGTACGTGCTTTTGAGTGAGAAACATTATTACCTGTAATCACTTTCTTTCCTGTTATTTCGCAAATTTTTGACATCTCTAATATATTTAAAATCTTTAATACTCTTCTCCTCTAAAAACGGAGTGCAAAATAAGTCAAAATTTTTGGATTGACCAAATTTATTTAAACATAATTGATTTCAGACAAAGTTGCCTATAAACACCTGATATCATATTATTTAAAGTAATTCAAGTCGCAACATATTCAAAGCCGACTGATAAGCCCAATCAATATTACGAACCCTTTCACCTCCAAACAAAAATTTTCTTGCTACAACTTTATCAGAACCAGCCAAGGCTATCCACACCGTTCCCACAGGTTTTTCTTCACTTCCACCGTCAGGCCCAGCAATACCTGAAACTGCCAATGCATAATCAGTTTTGTAAATATTTTGCACATTGTCAGCCATTTGCAATACCACTTGTTCACTCACAGCTCCATACTCTTCCAAATCGGCAGCCTTAACATTCAGTACTCGCTCTTTTATTTCGTTTGCATAAGCCACTACCGAGCCCTTGAAATACTTTGAGCTACCTGGTATTGTGGTGATTTTATGGGCTATTAATCCTCCTGTACAACTTTCAGCAGTGGATAAAGTGGCATTATGCTTCAAGAGCAATTTGCCTACAACTTCCTCCAATGTATCATCATTATAACCGTAAAAAAGATTACCTAGATTCTGTTTCAACTTTTCGATTTGCAGTTCTAGTTCCTTTTGCAAAACCTCCTGATTCTCACCACGAGCACTTATGCGCAACCGCACTCTTCCTGGAGAAGGCAAATAGGCTAAACTAAAATAATCGGGTAAATTATTCTCCCAATCTGCAATCTTATCAGCTAAAAATGACTCCCCCATCCCATGAGTTAAAACGGTTTTTTCAACATAGGCTTTGGGATTACAAACTTCCTTGAAAAAAGGAATTGCCCACGACTGCATAATATATTTCATTTCCATGGGCACGCCAGGCATAAACAAATAATGCACATTGTCTTTCTCGAAATACATTCCAGGAGCCGTACCTACAGCATTGGGAATCACTTGACAATTATCAGGAACCATGGCTTGCCAATAATTTAACTTCGTTAGATCGAAACCACGCTTTTCAAAAAAATTGGCAACATGATTACGCACCTCGGTATTTAACACCAATTTACTACCAAAAAACTCACATGCAACATCTTTAGTCAAATCGTCTTTCGTGGGGCCAAGACCACCCGTTATCAAAACCACACGAGCCTTATTCGCACAATCTTCCAAAGTATTAAGAATGGCTTCCCGCGTATCGGCAATGGCGAGCATACGGTTTTGCCCCATCCACGAAGCATTGGAATTGATAACCTGACCTATCAATAACTCATCGCCAATACTAACGATATCAATATTTTTATCCATGATAATTATTTAAAATATAAAAGCCAAAAGTACAAAGAATCGTCTCTACACTTTCGGCTTTTTATGATAAGATATTAGATCAAATAATTATAAACCTAATACAATATTTCCAATTTCTTTTGGCACAATAGACATTACTGGAATGGGCGATTTTCTAATAAACTCTGTAGCTGTTGAACCTAAGAAAAAACTCGAGAATTCAGTTTCTTGCTGTGTCATAACTAAAACAAGGTCAATATCACCTTCATCCTTTATATATTTCATCATAATAGGAACCAAGCTCTTAGCACCTTCTGAAGCCTCAACGATTTTAGTCTCAACTTCCACACCTGACTCACGAATATACTTTTCTACTTGTTTCATTTGAGCTTTTAATGGATTCACTACTTCTGGCTTTTTAAAATCCCAAAGTGCAGAAACAACCTTAATTTTGGCATTAAATATCTTGGCCATTTTCACACCCCAACTCACTTTTTGACGAGTATCTTTTGATAAATCCAAAGGCAACATAATATTACGACAAGACGCTGCTCCACATGGATTACTAACGCTAATTACTGGAATCGTTGAATAACGAATTACACGCGAAGTTACCGAACCAATAATAAAACGCTCAACACCATCATCGTACATACGACCCTTACCCATCACAATCATGGCAGACTTCTTCTCTTCCGCCATTTTAATGATTTTTGTGGGAACACTTTTTGCATGAACCAATTCTGCATGAAATTCAATACCCGTTTCATCATGCTTATCATCAACTAACTTCTGTAATTTACCCAACACTGCTTCATCAAACAATTCCACATGCTCATCAGAAAACAACTGCGATAGTACACCTTTTTTATCTTGATGCACATACAAAACATTTATTACTCCATTAGTTAATTTAGCAATCTTAATTGCCTGATCAAGCGCATATTCTGAATGCAAACTAAAGTCCAAAGGAACCAGAATATTATATTTTAAACTTGTCATTTCTTTATTGTTTTTAAAATTTCCACAAAAGTAGTCTATTATCCTAAAGAACAAAGTCTTTTGTAATAAATATCACTTCTTTTCCCTTTAATGTGAATTAAGCTCATCATCCCTAATATTTTAATCAAAAAACACAACCGCAATCGCTACATTTCCATTAAAGATATTTGTGTTAACTTTGGGTTTCATTTTACAGAAAACAAAGAAGCCATGAGCAGAATCGCAGAATCTGAATTAATCATAAATCCAGACGGCAGTATTTATCATTTACACCTCCGCCCTGAACATATAGCCGACGATATTATTGTTGTTGGGGATCCTCAACGTGTAGAAATTATCAGCAATTATTTCGACCATCTTGAACATAAAATTACGAACAGAGAATTTGTAACGCACACAGGCACACTAAATAACAAACGAATTACCGCTTTGGCAACAGGTATCGGAACGGATAATATTGATATTGTAATCAATGAATTGGATGCCATCGTAAATATTGATTTGGAAAAGCGAACACCCAAAACAACCCATCATAGCTTAAACATTGTACGTTTGGGCACTTCGGGAGCCTTGCAAGCCGATATCCCTGTTGATTCGTTTGTATTTTCACAATACGGACTTGGCTTAGATGGATTATTAAATTTTTATGAAGCCCGCGACACGGTTATAGATAAAGAACTTACGGAAGCTTTTTTTGAATATAGTAAATGGAATGCTGACTTAGCAAAACCCTATATTGTTGCAGGATCAAAAGATTTAGAAAACCGAATTGCCGAAGGAATGTTTAAGGGAATTACAGCAACAGCACCAGGTTTTTATGGACCACAAGGACGACAATTGCGATTGGGATTAATGCAAAAGAACATTAATAGCAGCCTTGAAAATTTCGAATATAATGGAAATCGAATAACCAATTTCGAAATGGAAACCTCGGCGCTGTATGGTTTAGGCGGTATGCTAGGACATAATACAGCCACCGTTTGCGCCATAATCGCAAACCGTTATACCAAAACATTTAGCCAAAATTATAAGCAAACAGTAGTAAAACTAATTGAACTTCTTTTAGAGAAACTGACTAATTAATAACAAACTTAAAATCGGTAATACATTTTATGGAAAAAGAGAAAATAGAAAGCCTAATAAGTCTGGTTGACGATCCTGATGAAGGTGTTTTTGAATTGCTTCAAAAACAGATTTTGGACTTAGGCGGCGATGTTCTTCCATTTTTGCATAAGGCCTACGACCAAAGTGAGTCCCCTTTGATGAACGACCGACTCAAAAATTTAATAAGTCAAGTGAATATAAGGAAAACGCTGAGCGACCTTAAAGAATGGAAGTTAAATAATTCACGAAATCTTTATGAAGGGCTTAGTATTATAGCCCATTATCAATACCCAAAACTCGATATCGATAAAATCACCAAGACCATCAATAAAATTCGTCAGGAATTGTGGTTGGAGATTAATGATAATATGACTGCTTTGGAGAAGGTGAAAGTATTGAATCACTTATTCTTTGAAATTCATATGTTTCGAGGTGACACCCAAGACTTTTTTGCTCCCGAAAACTTTTTCTTAAACGATGTAGTGCTACGCAAAAAGGGAAGTCCACTTATGATTAGTGTCATTTATTCCATTATTGCGCAGAGTGTAAATATCCCCATTTACGGTGTAAATATGCCAAATCATTTCATCGTTGCCTATACCGACCAACTCTACACTCAGCCCCTTAGCGACATCCAAATCAATAATGTCCTTTTTTTTATAAACCCCTTCAATAGAGGTGAAATATACAGCTATAAAGAAATGCGTCAATTTCTCATCTCGATGAAGGTAACGCCTCATTCCAAGCTTTTACTTCCCTGCTCTAATATTACTATTGTCAAAAGAAACCTAAAGAATCTGATAAATACGTATAAAAATCTAGGTGAAAAAGAAAAAGTTGAGGCTTTTAGTTTACTGCTAAACGAGCTATAAGCCCAAGGTTAAAGCTAAACATTAATGCAAAATTTCAGGCAATAAACGTCCTGAACTAGGACTAATTTTCCAATCATTTACAGGCTCTATTCCTTCACTATAATCCAAACGATCGCGTATTTCCTTATTAATAATCGTATTCATAATCTTTAATGAGAAATCTTCTGCCGATTGTATTTCCAACTCCCAAACATCATCCACTTGCAGGGTATCGAGCCGATACTGATAATGAACCTCTCCTGTCCATTGATTTTGAAAAAACATACCATCCACATTATCCTTCAACACACTTTCCATATATAATTGCCGCTGCACTTCCACAGTATCATTTATTTTTGCCACATCAACCCATGCATTCATCGAAATCCCCATTAACCAAAAATCCTCTTCATAGATTAAACTATCAAATTGTTCCTCTGCATGATAAGGTTCCCAACGTTCCTCCAACTCCAATTGCTTAAAATTCGCAATATATAAAACACCATCCGAACTCAGAAACTCATCTAATTGATTTTCACCAAACACCCTAACATTATAATGCTCAAACTCTTGCATAATATTTTGTTGAAACTTACGCATAAAGCTTGTATCATCGATATATTGTATAAACTGACTACTATTAAAGGCCGAGTCGTAGAAAGAAAGTTGCTCTTCCTCACTCATATTTTTGGGCATTTCTACCGTAGAATTAGTAAGTATAATATAATCTGGAAAGTCACATAATAATGCGATTTGGCTCATATCCTTCTGAATACTTCTGGCCAAACGTATTTCGGAAGAACAGGCCGTCAATAAAGCCATCAACAATAGAAGTAGCAGTTTATTTTTACTTTTAAGGAAGTGCATATTCAACCATATTTTCATAAACTGCTCGCCAACCCTTCCAACGCTTTTTATCGCTCAAAGATTCATTATGCCATATACTGATGTAAGTTCCCCCTACACTTTTCACCTCATCTATAATTTCATGATAACGCTCAATCGCAGCATCAGCATCCAATTGATTATAATCACGCAAAGTTCCTTCCATTGCCGCAAAAGGATGCAAACGCAAGGTTGTTGTACTCTCCATTTCTAAATCGTAAAAAAGAAATGAGGTACAAATAGAAGCTCTAAAACCTATCTGGGAAGCATAGCCCATACTGTAATCATCAGTTATTCCATTGTTTATCAAATTACGATAAGTGCTTGGTAGATGCAAAATCAGGAAATGCTGCCGGCTCTTTGTCACCTCGCGATGCAGCACTTTAGAAAGACGATTTATCTCTTTCTTCAACTTTCCTGAAACAGAATTGGAAGTAAATGAAGGATGAATACCCACATCGGCATGATCGGCAATCCAACGAACCAACTCCCTAAAAATTCGGCTATGCGTTGGCGTATTTTTATCGTTAGTACCATAATCGGCAAACAGTATAAAATAGATTTGCTTTAGATTATATCTTTTTAATATTTCAAATTGATAATCGAAAGTATCAAAGGGATCATCTAACTTTTTACGCAACACCAAACTTCTTGTGTGCATTTCCCGGAAGTCCCTAGCACGTATATCTTTTAGAAAGCCTCCTAAGGTTCTCAACATCCCCTTATGCCGATAAGCAAAAGCTGCATCAACATCAATGGTGGATATAAATTGGTATTTTGAAGTTCTAATTTCTAAATCGGGAAACACTTTCAATAATTTAGATGCCAAATCATTGGCCCAAATATTAACCAAAGGTTTACCCAAAAAGCCTTTCTTAAAAGCCAAACTTTCTTCAGCATCAAAACGTCCGTATTTATCTTTAATAAAAGGTAAATATTCCTCATATCGCGTTAATAAATAGAAAGATGCCGAAAATAAATCAAAAGGAAAAAGCGATTTTTTATTATAGGTTTGAAAAAGCGTTATTTGACCATTATATTCACCAAAAGTTATTTCTTGATCTGAAATCCCACGTTCAAACAATAGATTATCAGCCATTACAAACAACTCATCACCAAATGGTTGAAAAGAGTAATTAAGTTTAGCTCCTTCATAAGCCTCAAACTCTTCCCTATTATGAATACAACGAAGCTGCAACCCCAACATTTCACCAAAAATGTGGTTAAAAACGTAAAGCACTCGATTTGTGCGTTTATGGGTATATATGAGAATTTCTTTCAATGGCGATTTAAGTCTGATTTATAAGCTGCAAATTTACAGGAAAAACACTTACACTATCAACTCGCTTTTCTATTATAAGTATCACCCCTATCCTCTTTCCTCGTCCTCTTTCCTCGTCCTCTTTCCTCGTCCTCTCTCCTCGTCCTCTTTCCTCGTCCTCTTTCCTCCCTACACCGGCATCTGTCCCGCATCAGCAAAACTATAGAACATTCCATCGCCAATTATAACATGATCGAGCACAGAAATATCAAAATAGGATGCGCCTTTTACTATCTTCTTGGTTAATGAGATATCGGCATTGGAAGGCTGTATATTTCCCGATGGATGATTATGACAGAGTATCATTGCAGAAGCCATATTATCGAGTGCCACACGGAAAATCCGTTTTGGATCAGCAACCGTACCCGACACACCCCCATCACTTATCTTCACTTTCTTCATAATTTTATTGGCACGGTTGAGCAATAGCACCCAAAACTCTTCATACTGATTATCTGCCAATTCCGCTTGAAATATCGCAAACACATCCTTGCTGGAAGAAATCTTCTTTCGATCGAAAACATCAGCGCCAATACGACGATGCCCCAACTCCATTGCTGCCACAATACTGATGGCTTTGGCCTCACCTATACCTTTGAACTTCATCAATTCAGGGATGGTCATTTTTGATAGTTGAGATAAATTGTTTTCAACAGAATTTAGAATACGCTTGGCTAGTCCAACAGCCGATTCTTCGGTATTACCCGAATATAGCAATAAGTTCTGCATCGCTAAGGGCTAACTTCCCTTTAGCCAATAACTTTTCTCTTGGGCGATCCGCATCATCCCAATCCTTTATGCTTGCTTTAAATTCCATAGGATTTATTTTGTGGGATAAAGGTAGGAATTTTTGTGGAAGTTAAAAAGAGAAAAAAAAACCTTTAACATTCAACGCTGTAGCAAGAAACAAGAAATTTATTTAACCACAGAGGTACACAGAGGAATTTACAGAGAAACACTGAGTAACTCTGTGGTTACAATACCTTCTATGGATTCTATTATTTGAATAAAAAAGGCCATTCACCTGTCAAACGACAAATAAATGGCCCATTATATCATGGTGCAAGCACCAATATTAATTAAGCTCCAAAAGAAAGAATTGTATCTTTAATTATCTGGATTGCTTTCATTAACTCGTCTTCAGGAATTACCAATGGAGGAGCAAAACGAATAATATGGTCGTGAGTTGGTTTTGCCAAAACACCATTTTCAGCCATTTTAATACAAACATCCATAGCGGTTTTACCATTCGTAGGTTTGATTACTACTGCATTTAAAAGTCCTTTACCACGAACCTGCTCAATCATTGGTGAATCAATTTTCGAAATCTCAGCACGGAAAACCTTTCCTAGCTTTTCAGCTTTTTCAACCAAGTTTTCGTCTTTTACCACTTGAAGAGCTTCCATAGCTACAACGCCTGCCAAAGGAAATCCTCCGAAGGTAGAACCATGCTCACCAGGCTTGATAGTCAACATAATATCATCATCAGCCAAAACTGCAGATACTGGAATAACACCTCCTGAAAGGGCTTTTCCCAAAATCAAAATGTCAGGACGAACGCCTTCGTGATCAACAGCTAACATTTTACCTGTACGAGCAATACCAGTTTGCACCTCATCGGCTACAAATAGTACATTATGTGCTTTACACAAATCGTAGGCTTTTTTCAAATATCCTTCGTCTGGTACAAATACGCCTGCCTCACCTTGAATAGGCTCAACCAAAAATCCTGCAATATTCTTATCTTTCTTTAATTCAGCTTCTAATGCATCAATGTCATTATAAGGAATTGTAATGAAACCAGGAGTGTAAGGTCCAAAATCGTTACGAGCCTCAGGGTCGGTTGACATAGAGATAATGGTAATAGTACGACCATGGAAATTCTCAGCAGCTACAATAATCTTTGCTTCGTTCTGAGGAATACCTTTTACTTTATACCCCCATTTACGAATCAATTTCAAAGCAGTTTCATCTGCCTCAGCACCTGTATTCATTGGCAATACTTTATCGTATCCGAAAAACTCGGTTACATATTTTTCATATTGTCCTAATACATTATTATAAAAAGCGCGAGAGGTTAAAGTCAACTTCTGTGCTTGGTCGGTCAAAGCCTTAACAATTCGTGGGTGACAATGTCCTTGGTTTACTGCTGAATAAGCCGAAAGGAAATCGAAATATTCTTTTCCTTCAGCATCCCAAACTTTGTGACCTTCGCCACGCTCCAAAACTACTCCTAGTGTTTATCCTCTAAAGCCATAGCCTCTTTGGACGATATTTTCTTAATCATAGTATTGTATTAAAAAGGTTTATAATCTTTTTCAGCTTCTCTCGAAGTGGCGCAAAGATAGAAAATTTTGTTACGAAATATGCTTGCAAAAAATTAATATTACTTAAAATAAAATATTGCCAAAACAGGTCAATATTGACTAATTTGAAACAGAGTGCAAGTCGTCTTCTTTAATAAAGATATATTTACTACACTCTTGTTTACTTATTTACCAAAACCAAAAAAACACCTTATGATAATTGTAATTTTATTAGCTTTCTGTACGCAAGCAGTAAATATGTAAAAACGAAAAATAAAACTAGAAAAGTACCTATAGTAGCGAAGAAACTCACTGTTAAGGAGATTCCATCAGTAATTAAAAACGAAATAAAAACCACAATTATGACTCCCAAAAACACATAGCTGCTATATAACTTTACTTTCAAAGCCCACCTCTTCCTCTTAAAAAAAGCAATGCTTACAACTGCATGTAATACAATAATGCTTAAAACTATAGATTTATGAAGCATTGTAAAATCCTTACTTACGAATATCCCAACTGTAATAAATAGAATAATTACAAAGCCTATAAGCTGAATCATTTTAACAATCCAGAATATTGATGGTACGGCTTCTGTTTTTTTCGTCACCACTACATCATCATTTCGTAAGTTTCTTTGAGTTGCAAAATTTACCTTGCTATTGCAAAGCAGGACTGCAATTAACATAAGAGTGCTCAAAAGCAGAAGTGCTATCCAATATTCAAATGCATTGAAAAGAAACAGGGCTAAAAAAATACCAAATAGACTTAAAATAAAAGGGAAAGTAAATTTATAGCGCTTAGCTTTATTAAACTTTTTTATCGATAGAAAAGAGAGGACTGTTGCTGGCAGTGTAGCCAAATAGACAATGGCTATAAATAATCCACCCAAAAACGACCAACCATCACCTTTAAGTTGTAATACAATTTCGTAGCTTATGTAAGCATTTAAGCATAGTAATAAAGCAAAGGCCAAAACAAGCAAGGCTCTTAAAAAACCACAAGGTTCGACCTTTACTTTATCACTCAATTTTATCATTTATTAATTTTTTTAGGCTAAGTTCTATTTCTCACCACTTTTTCAATGGTTTTTCACCCCAACCCTAAAGGTAGAAACCATTGAAAAAATAAGATTCATTTTTTTGCTTTTTGATTCCCTTTAGGGTCAGGGTAGAACAAAAAGTAAAAAAGCTGTGGCAATTAGAATTTAGCCATTTTTTTATGATTGAACACCCTTAATTTCCATTAATTGTAGTGTACAACTCTAATTCTTTCACCTTATCCCAATTATCATAAGTATATTTAAGGTCAGCAAGCGAAACTTTATTCTGATTGATAAAATCTTTAATAAAATCATAATTACCCACTTTAGTAGATTCTTTTCCGGTAGTCATTGTTAGAATTGATGCATTCAATAGAGCGGGTACAAGATTTTCATTAACTGCGGCATCAAAACTTTTGAATCCGTAATTTGTGGCTAAACTATCTAGCATTGCTGTTTTTTTCACCTCATCTAAGCCCTCCATATTGGCGGTTTCCATTGATTGCACTTCTTTCAATAAAGCAATCGTATTATCAATACCGCTATCGCTTAATAATTGCTCCGAAGAAAAAACATCTTCAATGGAATTAAAATACTCCTCAGGAAATGATTCTGGTTTTACCAATTTGCTTTTCTTTTCTTTTGCAACCTCTTTTGGCAATTCAACATTTTCAGCTCTTTTATTAATCTTAACGGCGGAAATAATAGAATTTGCAATATCGTCATCCCAATTAGCGGTTGGAGCTTGTACTACAATTTCAATAATATCTGAGCCATTATAAACC
>QNXT01000170.1 GCA_003973505.1 Bacteroidota bacterium | reverse complement strand
AACATGCATGCCTAATACTTCGCGCAAAGCTTTATGCATTAGGTGTGTAGCGGTGTGGTTGTTGGTTATGGCTTGTCGCCTTTCTTTATCAACTACTGCCGTAAATTCTGCGTCAAGATTCTTTGGTAATTGCTTGCAGAAATGAACAATTAAGCTATTCTCTTTCTTCGTATCAAGAATGCTGATTTTTTCCTTGCCATCGGTTATATAACCTGTGTCGCCAACCTGTCCGCCACTTTCGGCATAGAAAGGAGTAAGGTTGAAAACCAATTGGTATTGATCTTTTCCTTTAATAGTTTGCTTACGGTAGCGTGTTATTTTTACATCGGTTTGTAAATGTGTATATCCGATAAACTCTTCTTTATTATCATCAATTAGAATAACCCAATCGGATGATTCCTGAGCTGCATCCGAACGTGAACGAGCCTTTTGCTTGGCCATTTCTTCATCAAATTCACGTTTACTTACGCTCATACCTTTTTCACGAAGTATAAGGTCGGTTAGGTCAAATGGGAATCCAAATGTATCATATAGTTCGAAAGCTTCTTTACCATTCACGGTTTTATAGCCTTTTTCTTGAAGTCTGCTGATAATACGATTGAGTAGGTTTAGTCCTGTAGATAAAGTTCGTAAGAAAGATTCTTCCTCTTGCTTTATTACATTGGTAATTAGTTTTTGCTGCTTTACTAGTTCGGGATAGGTATCTCCCATTTGCTTTACTAAAGTTTCCACCAACTCAAACATAAAAGCTTTATCGAAACCTAAGAATGTGTATCCATAACGAACTGCACGGCGTAAAATTCGTCGAATTACATAACCTGCTTTATTATTAGATGGTAATTGTCCATCGGCAATAGAAAATGCAATGGCGCGAATATGATCTGATATCACACGCATGGCAATATCTTTTTCCTCATTTTCGCCATAGCTTAGTTGAGCCATTTTTGCAATTTGCTGAATCATTGGCTGAAAAACATCGGTTTCATAATTCGATTGTTTCCCTTGCAAAACCATGCATAAACGCTCAAAACCCATTCCGGTGTCGATATGTTTATTGGGTAGTGGCTCTAAACTACCATTGGCTTTTCGGTTGAATTCAATAAATACTAAATTCCAAATCTCAATGACTTGAGGATGATCTTTATTCACTAAATCAATGCCAGGAACTTTTTTTCGATCTTCTTCTGAGCGAATGTCAATATGAATCTCCGAACAGGGGCCGCAAGGGCCTTGATCACCCATTTCCCAGAAATTATCTTTCTTCGAACCCATAAGAATTTGTGATTCGGGAACATATGCTTTCCAATAATCATAAGCCTCTTTATCGAGTTCTAGCTTGTCTGACTTATCGCCTTCAAAAACGGAAAAATAGAGTCTGCTTTTATCAATTCCATAAACATCAACTAAAAGCTCCCAAGCAAAAGCAATGGCTTCTTTTTTGAAATAATCGCCAAACGACCAGTTTCCTAGCATTTCAAACATAGTGTGATGATAGGTGTCATGACCTACTTCATCCAAATCATTATGTTTTCCGGAAACACGCAAGCATTTCTGAGAATCGGAAATACGACTGGCTTTGGCAGGTTTATGACCAAGAAAAATCTCTTTAAATTGGTTCATTCCGGCATTCGTGAACATCAATGTGGGGTCGCCTTTTACCACCATTGGTGCCGAAGGAACGATAAGGTGTTCTTTACTTTTAAAGAAATCTAAAAACTTTTGACGTATTTCGTTTGAATTCATGGAGAATGATTTTAAAGTTCAAAATAATAATTACCTTAGTTATTCCGTTCCGAATAATCCTATATTAAGAATTCTTAACTTAGGAAAAAAGGCAATAAAAGTGCAAAGTTAATTTATTTCATTAATTTTGCAGCCGCTAAAGATTAAAATATATTAAACAATGCCAAAACATAAGTATAAAATAAACCCTCAATTATTGGAATATGAACGCGTACGTTTAGGAACGCGAGATATTTTAAAACGAGTAGTTTCGTACTTGCTTGGTTCAGTTGTATTTGCTGCCCTTGTGTTATTTATTGCTTACTCTATTTTCAGTTCGCCAAAAGAGTTGATGCTAGAGCGCGAAATAGCTCAGTATAAGATGCAGTATGAAATAATGAATGAGCGATTGGATCAGTTTACCAAAGTTTTGGAGAGCATTGAAGACCGAGATGATAATATCTACCGTACCATTTTTGAAGCTGAACCCATTCCCAGAGAGCAACGGAAAGCAGGAATCGGTGGTGCAGATCGATATAATTCATTAAAGGGTTACGAAAATTCAACGACCATTATCAATACAGCTAAGAAGCTCGATCAGTTGAGTCGAGAGCTTTATATTCAATCGAAATCTTTTGATGACGTATATAAAATGGCCAAGGATAAGGCGAGAATGTTAGCTTCTATTCCTGCCATTCAGCCTGTTCCAAATAAAGATTTAAAGCGTATTGCTTCGGGTTTTGGATATCGTATTCATCCAATTTATAAAACTTTACGAATGCATACAGGAATTGATTTTTCGGCCCCCATAGGTACTCCGATTTATGCGTCTGGAGATGGTGTGGTTGAGCATTTAAAAAGTAAAATGACTGGATACGGAAAAGTAATGATTATAGATCATGGCTATGGTTATGAGAGTTTATATGCTCACATGAATAAGATTCTTGTAAAGCCTGGTGATAAAGTTAAACGTGGTCAATTGATTGGCTATGTTGGTAATACAGGCCGTTCTACAGGTCCGCATTTGCACTATGAAGTGCGTAAAAATGGAAAACCTGTTAATCCTGTTCATTATTTCTTCCAGGATTTAACCCCTGAAGAATACGAAAAAGTAATTGAAATTTCATCTAGACCAACGCAAAGTATGTCGTAGTCAGATATTTATAATAGTATTTGAACCTCAAAACAATATCCTGTTTTGAGGTTCGTTTTTTTTGAAATAGTTTTATAAAAGAATGTTTAAGAGTATCATATATACAATGAAAAGTAGGTTGGGTCTGAATCCAAGGTTGTTGCACGCCTTATCTGTGCTTGCCGGGATGTTTACATTTGCCTTAATTGTACTTTTTGTAAGCTATCATTATGTGGGCACACCCAAAGAATGGTTGTTGAAACGAGAGGCGCAAGAGTATGCAGAAAAGATTGCTGCCTTAAATATAAAAGTGAATAAGTTAGATGCTCGCTTAAATGAAATTGCGCAGCGTGACGACGAACTTTACCGTACAAATATCGGATTGTCGCCTATTCCCGATGAATTGCGAAAAGCAGGTATGGGAGGTGCAGAGCGTTATAAATCATTGGAAGCCTTAAGTAATTCTGAGGTATTGATTTCTACATTTCAGTCTATCGACCGTTTAGGTCGTGAGCTTTATGTTCAATCGGAGTCTTTTGATAAGATTAATAGGAAGTTAAAACGAAGAGTAGATAGTCTTAATGCGATTCCGGCTATTCAACCTATATCTGTTCGAGATTTGAAGTATATATCGTCAAAATATGGTTTCCGCGATCATCCAAAATTGCATCGCTGGATAAAACATACCGGAATTGACTTTGCAGCTAAAAAAGGAACTCCCATTTATGCCACAGGTGATGGTGTTGTGGAAGAGCAAAAGACTTCCATGCGTAATTATGGGAAAATGGTGATAATTAATCATGGTTATGGTTATGAAACACGTTATGCTCATATGAGTAAAAAGCTGGTAAAACCAGGTCAAAGAGTGAAACGGGGTCAATTGATTGGTTATGTGGGTCATTCGGGACGAACTACAGGCGATCATCTTCATTATGAAGTGCTCGTAAATGGCCATTCAGTTAATCCTAAAGCGTTTTATTTGAAAGATCAAACTGCGGAAGAATATGATGATATGATATTCGTACTTTCCATGGGAAAATAGCTCTATTATTTATGGGGTGATAAGGTAATGAGTTAAAATAATTAGCTACTACCGTGTTCAAAACTAACAATAATCACTAATTTTCTGATATCACCAATGCTTTTCTTTGTATTTTCGCTCTTTAACTATGTGATTGTTCTACTATTGAATAGAGCTGTCGAAAAACAGAATATATGAAACGACTTTTATTATTGATTATTTTACTGAGCGTATTAGGTTTAGCTAAGGCTCAGAATCATAGAACTTGTGGTACTGTAACCAATCAAAAGGCTTTGGAAGCGAAGTATCCTGATTTGAAATCAAAACAGGATTTACAGGAGAAAGAACTCCAAAAATGGATTCATAATCCAAAAACTCAGAAAGATAATGATGTGATTATCATTCCTGTTGTTGTACATATTTTATATAACAACAATTATCAGAATATATCTGATGCCCAAATTCAATCGCAAATCGATGTGTTAAATAGAGACTATCGTCGATTAAATGCAGATACGATTAATACACCTTCTCTATTCGACTCAGTGGCTGCTGATGTTGGAATTGAATTTTGCTTTGCTCATCAAGATCCAAATGGTAATTGGACCAATGGCGTAACACGTACGCAAACGTCTAAAACGATTTTCGATTTGTATGCTGATGATGCAAAGTTTACTTCACAGGGAGGAATTGATGCATGGGATCGCGATAAGTATTATAACATTTGGGTGGTTCCTTCTATAAAAGCGGGTACGGAAACAGGTATTTTAGGTTATGCGCAAATGCCTGGCGGGCCTCCCGCTACCGATGGTGTTGTTGTGGAATTTCGCTATTTTGGTGATACACTTAATGTGAGCCCCCCTTATGATAAAGGCCGTACTTTAACTCATGAAACAGGACATTGGTTGAGTTTATACCATATTTGGGGTGATGATGGGTATTCATGTTCGGGTAGCGACTTTGTTGAAGATACACCAAACCAAGGGGGTGAGAATTATGCTTGTCCAAGCTTTCCACATCCTTCGTGCAATAATACCAGTGATATGTTTATGAATTATATGGATTATACGAATGATGCTTGTATGAATATGTTTACTTATGGACAAAAGCAACGAATGATTGGAGTGTTAAATTCAAGCCGTGCATCATTGAAAACTTCGGGCATGTGCCAAATTGTTTCCATTCCTGAAACTTCGACTTTAGAGCATGTAAAAATTTATCCAAACCCTTCATCAGGAAACTTTGTTATCGATTTTAGTGATATTGATTTGCAGTCTGATGCTAGCGTGAAGGTATATAATATGATGGGGCAATTGGTTTATTCCAATACATTTTCTGCCCACTCTGCAAAAGAAAAAATAATGATTCCAAATGTTGATAGTGGTGTGTATATGCTTCATATTGATACGCAGGAGTCAAATATTATTAAGAAAATTGAAGTACATAAATAATGTTTATTGAAAAAATAGTAGAAGATACTGATATAAAAAACATTGCCCTAAAAGTGATGAACGGAGAGCGAATTTCGCTTGAAGAGGGAGTGGAATTATACGAAAAAGCCGACATGGCTCTTTTGGGCTACCTAGCCAATAAAGTACGTGAAGATAAAAATGGTGATCGCACCTATTTTAATAAGAATCTGCATATAGAACCAACCAATCGTTGTATTTACAGTTGTAAATTTTGTTCCTATTATCAGAAAAAAGGAGAAGAGGGATGGGAGTTTTCTCGGGAACAAATGTTGGATAAAATTGCCAAAATGGGTGATGAGATTACCGAAGTGCATATTGTGGGAGGAGTTCATCCTCATTGGGATTTGCATTATTACGGTAAGTTTTTTCAAGATATAAAGAAGCTTCGACCCGATGTACATATTAAGGCTTTTACAGCTGTGGAAATTAGCTTTATTGCTAAGAAATCGAAGATGACTATTCCCGAGGGACTGGCTGCATTGAAAGAATATGGTTTGGATTCGATTCCTGGAGGAGGGGCTGAGATCTTTGATGAAGAGATTCGTCAAAAGGTTTGTCCACATAAGGATACTGGAGAGGAATGGTTGTATTTGCATGAGCAAGCACATAAATTGGGAATCCCTACAAATGCCACCATACTTTATGGTCATATCGAGAATGCCTATCATCGAGTAGAACACTTAAATCGTTTACGTGAGCTTCAAGATCGTACCGGAGGCTTTAATGTGTTTATTCCTTTGAAATATAAAAA
>QNXT01000101.1 GCA_003973505.1 Bacteroidota bacterium | reverse complement strand
TGATGACTTCTGTTACTACGGCAGTTGGATTTATTTCCTTACTTACTTCACAAGTTTATCCTGTAAAATATTTTGGTCTGTTTACCGCCTTTGGTGTAATGATCGCCATGGTTTTCTCATTAGTATTTTTGCCCGCCGGAATCATGATTTTCGGGTTACCAAAACCCAAACCTGTGAATCATGAGGAAGATAAAGAAGGCCATTCACACTCCAAACTAGCCAATAATTTTGCAGCCTGGGTTATCAAAAACAAATATGTTTCCATTATTGGGTCAGCCCTTATCGTCGTGGCTTCTTTAATTGGAATGCAGGAGATTTGGATCAATTCCAGCTTTCTGGAGAAATTTGAAAAGAACAGCGAAATCGTTCAAACAGATAAATTTATCAACGAACATTTTGGTGGTACATCTACCTTAAATCTTATCTTAGATGCTAAAGGACAGAAAGATGCTTTTAAGCGACCTGAGGTCTTGAAGTTGGTGGATAAAATGCAAAAGGATGTGGTTGGAAAACTGCAAGTGGTTGGAAATAGCTTTTCGCTAGCCGACTATATCGACCGCATGAATAAAGTGATGAATGCCGATAAAGAAGAATATAACTGTATTCCTGATAATCAGGACATGATTGCGCAATATCTATTGCTTTATGAAATGTCGGGCGATCCTGAAAACTTAAATAAAGTAGTGGACTATGATTATGAAAAAGCAAACGTCACTTTCCAATTAAAGAGTGATAATTCCAAAGCAATGAATGCTGCTTTGGCAATCATTCATAATTATGAAGATGACTTCAAAAAGCTTGGAATCACCATGAATTATGCAGGAAGTGGCTATAAAGGGCTCGTGTTTACCGACTTGATTTTAGAAGGACAAATCATGAGTTTAATACTTTCCTTGATTATTATCATCGTCTTAATATCATTGATGTTTAAGAATATTAAAATTGGCCTAATCGCCTCTGTTCCAATTATTCTTACAGCGCTTATCAGTTTTGGAATTATGGGCTTTCTAGGCATTCCTTTGAACACTACCACAGCCTTGCTTTCAAGTATTGCAATCGGAATTGGAATTGATTATGCCGTACACTTTTTGGAACAATACCGCAATAATGCAGCACAATCAGGTGATAAAATGGCTACAGCCCAAAAAACCATGGCTCATTCGGGTCGCGCCATTATCTACAATGCCATTGTGGTAATAGCAGGTTTTTTAGTCCTGATGTTCTCCGTATTTCCACCGAATCGCGAGTTGGGAGCACTGGTTTCGCTTAATATGTTTACCAGTTTTGTTGGCACCCTTACAATTATGCTCGTGCTGTTGTATATGTCCAATGTATATTTTAAGAAAAAGAAAGACTAAGTTTTTTGAGATAAAAACAAAGTATTATAATTATAAATGTAAAAATCAGAAAATTATGAAAACAATAAAAATTAGTTTAATAGCAATGGCAGTACTTTTTACTGCAAGTTTTAGTGCTTTCGCACAAATGACAGGAAGGGAAATTGTAAAAAAAGCCTATAATTTACCCTCTGGTGATGATCAAACATCGACACTCACAATGACCTTAATTAATAAAAGTGGTCAAACACGGATACGTAAGATTAAGCAATTCTCTAAAGATTTTGGAGATGTGGAAAAGAGTATCATGTTTTTTGTTACTCCTGCCGATGTTAAGAACACTTCCTTTATGAATTGGTCTTACGATGATGATAATAAAGCGGATGATCAGTGGATTTATCTTCCTGCCTTGAAAAAAGTAAAGCGTATTTCCAGCGATAGCAAAAGCGATTACTTTATGGGCTCCGATTTTACCTATGATGATTTGGGCGACCGTAAATTAGATGCCGATGTGCATAAATTGCTTCGTGAAGAAACCATTGACGGTCATGCTTGTTACGTGGTGGAATCCGTTTCGAAAGACGAGGATTATATGTATTCGAAAACCATTACCTGGATTCGTAAAGATAATTTTGTAGGCCTAAAAAAAGAGTTTTATGATGAAGATGGTGAGCTGCTAAAGGTTTTAAGCATAAAGAAAGTGGAAAAAATTGAAGGCTTTTGGGTAATTACCCATTCCGAAATGAAGAATGTGCAGAATAATCATAAAACCATAATTAAGTTGGCTGATATTTCAATTAACACAGGTGTTCCAGCCTCCAAGTTTTCGGAGCGTATGATGATGCGTGGAATTTAAGAAACCATAATATTGCCTTAAGTACTTAAACATATTTGAGGCAAAATATTCAAAATAAAATAGTATGAAAACAGTACGAATATTAGGGCTATTGACGATGTTACTATTATTTGGCACATCGTTTATAAAGGCACAAACAGTTGACATTTCAGGATTTGCCCGGACCTATGAAGGGGTACTCGTTGATAGTGGACAGTTTGGAATTGTTCAGCAAACATTGAACCTGAATTTTGAAAAAAGAGGCGAAAAAGTGGCCTTTAAAGCCAATCCCATGATCTTCATGTTTAATTCGGATAGCTTCAATTTCAGAATGCGTGAATTGTATGTGGATTTATACTTTGACAATTTCGATTTACGCATTGGTAAGCAACAAGTAGTATGGGGAAAAGCCGATGGTGTTTTTATCACTGATATTGTATCTCCACTGAATTTAACGGAGTTTTTATTGCCTGATTTTGATGAAATTAGAACAGGAATCATTGCGGCAAAACTGGATTACTATATTGGAAATAGCACCATTGAGGCTATTGTGATTCCACAATTTACACCCACCACACGACCTGCGCCTAGTTCTATTTGGTATATACAACCCGATTTCCCGGCTCCTACCACATTTGATTGGTCGAAGAGTGAAATTAAACCATCTTTGGAAAATAGTGAGGTGTTTTTAAAATACTCTTTAATGAGTTCGAATATTGACTTCGATATAATGGGAGGATATACCTGGGATGATAATCCAACAATGCATGTGGCAAAAACTTTTGGAATGGATACTTCCACAACACCGCCAAGCCCAGTCCTCAAAAGTATATTGATTACACCTGAGCATCATCGACTTTCACTTTTCGGTGGTTCGTTTAGCACAGAGATAAAAGGAGTAATTCTAAGAGGTGAAGCAGCTTATTATAATGGCAAATATTTTCAAACGGCTAATCCAAAAGCCGTTGATGCCATTGTACAAAAAGATTATCTTAACTATGTTGTGGGTTTAGATTTTAGTTTGGGTCCTGTAAAAATGAGTGGACAGTTTATTCAGAAATATATATTCGATTATGAGGATATGATGCTCGATGATGAAATCAATAATATGGCAACCTTCCTTGCTCGATATGATATGATGCGTGAAACACTGCATTTGGAACTATTCTCCTATATCGGACTTACCAATAGTGACGCTTTAATACGTCCAAAAATCACCTACGATTTCGACGACAGTTTTTCTATTCTTGTGGGGGGTAATATTTTCGTGGGTGACGAAGCCGGGCAGTTTGGTCAATATGGCAATAATACAATGGTTTATACTAAGATCAAATACAGCTTTTAGACATGAAAAAAATATCGCGATTTTGACTATGCTGCTATTAACCTGAGTTCGACGTATTTCGTTTGGCATACTTTGGAGTGGAAACGAATATAAATTCTGTGTCAAACTGGTAAATTCAAAAATTTTTCATCCAAAGCTTTTACGTATTTTTACCCCACAATAAGGCCAAAATAAATTGCCTTGATTATCAAAACATTCACAATGAGCCAAGACAAAAAACTCTTTCTACTCGATGCTATGGCATTGATATACCGTTCTTATTTTGCGTTTAGCAAAAATCCAAGAATCAACTCCAAAGGACTAAACACCTCAGCCATGCTGGGTTTTACCAATACACTTTTTGAGCTATTGCGTAAAGAAAATCCCACATACATTGCCGTAGCTACCGATACCAAAGCACCTACCCAAAGGCATAAAGACTATGAGCCCTATAAGGCGCATCGCGAGGCCATGCCCGACGAATTAGCCATGTCAATTCCCTATATTTATCGCATTGTAGATGCCTTTCGCATACCACTTATTGCTATGGATGGTTACGAAGCCGATGATATAATTGGAACCATGGCTAAACAAGCCGAAAAGGAAGGATTCACAACCTATATGATGACTCCCGATAAGGATTTTGCCCAATTGGTAAGCGAGAATATTTTCATGTACAAACCTGCCCGTATGGGCAATGCAGCTGAAATTTGGGGAGTGGATGAAGTGAAAGAAAAGTTTGGCGTGGAAGACCCCAAGCAAGTGATTGATATTTTAGGACTTTGGGGCGATGCTGCAGATAATATCCCGGGCATTCCGGGCATTGGTGAAAAACGCGCAAAGGAATTAGTTGCTCGTTTTGGAAGTGTAGAAGGCATTATCGAAAATGTGGACCAGCTAAAAGGCAAGATGAAGGAAAATGTAATCAAATTTGCGGAGCAAGGATTGCTATCAAAACAATTGGCTACCATACTTTTGGATGTTCCTATTGAATTAAAACCGGAAGAACTAATTCGTCATGAACCCGATTTCGAGAAACTCAAAGAACTATTTGACGAATTGGAATTTCGTACTCTGGCCAAGCGTATTTACGCAGAGTTTGGGGTACAACAAGAAGAAAAAGCTCCTGCAGAAAAGCCCGCAAAAACGAAAAAAGCGGCTCCACAGGAAGAAACTTTGGATATGTTTGCCCAATTTGATTTGGAGCAAGAGCGTTTAGCAAATCGTGAAGTCATTAAAGAAATTGGTGATGGCGATTCGCAATATATTTTGGTAGAAACAGCCGGCGATCGCAAAGATTTAATGGAATTGCTTTCAAAACAATCACGCTTTAGTTTGCATACCATCACCACAAATAACGACGCTCATCAAGCGGAGTTGGCCGGACTTGCCCTATCTTTTGGCAAGGAGAACAATTATTTTATTCCACTGCCTGACAATTATGAAGAGACCGTTGCCATTCTTAAAGAATTTGAATCGGTTTTTGAAAATGAGAAAATCGAAAAAGTGGGGCATGACTTAAAATATGCCTTGGCTGTTTTGCGCTGGTATAAAATAGTGCCCAAGGGCAAAATGTTTGACACCATGTTGGCGCATTATCTTTTGGAGCCCGACATGAAACATAGTCTGGATTTTTTAACCGAAACTTATGTGGATTATAAAATTATTCCTACCGAAAAGCTCATTGGTCGCAAATCGGAGGCCGCTGAAAAAGTAGGAAAAGGCAAGCCCAGTTTCCGTGATGTAGAGGTAACATTGCTTAAAAACTATGCATGCGAACGAGCAGATACCATTTTACAATTAATGGATTATTTTACTCCAAAATTGGAAGAAACCGATACGCTAAGTTTATTTAACGATATGGAAATGCCATTGGTAAAAGTATTGGCTGCCATGGAAACAGAAGGCGTAAATCTGGATGTAAAATCTTTAGAAGAATATTCGGTAAAATTGGCTGAAGAAGTAAAAGAGATTGAAAAGCAAATATTTGAAATGGCTGGTCATGAGTTTAATATCGCTTCACCAAAGCAGTTGGGCGTGGTGCTATTCGACGAATTGCAAATTACCGATAAAGCCAAGAAAACCAAAACCGGACAATATAAAACGGGGGAAGATATTTTAACCAAACTCAAGAAAAAACACTCTATTGTGGAGTTAATTCTGGAATATCGCTCGGTTACAAAACTGAAATCAACCTATGTGGATGCCTTACCCAAATTGGTAAACCCAAGAACCCATAGAATTCACACCACTTATAATCAGGCGGTAGCTTCCACCGGTAGATTGAGTTCCAATAACCCAAATCTGCAAAACATCCCCATTCGTAGTCCACGTGGACGAGAAATTCGAAAAGCCTTTATTCCTCGTAATGAGGATTATACCTTCTTGGCAGCAGATTATTCACAAATAGAATTACGCTTGGTAGCACATTTGAGTCAGGATAAACAGATGTTAGAAGATTTCAATTCGGGCAAAGATGTGCATACTGCTACTGCGGCTCGTGTATATGGCGTTCCTGAAGAAGAAGTAACTCCCGAAATGCGTCGCAATGCAAAAGGGGTAAACTTTGGAATTATTTATGGAATATCGGCCTTTGGTTTATCTGAAAACCTAAATATTTC
>QNXT01000136.1 GCA_003973505.1 Bacteroidota bacterium | reverse complement strand
CAAACGCTTTGAAATAGCAGCGCGTATAGAGCTGATTGAAGAGTTGATGCCTAAGGTGATGAAAAAGCAGTTTAATCAGCAGGCAAAAAGTAGTGTTCCTATTTCAAAAGCTGTGGGAATCATTATTTTTCAGTATCGGGAAATTGTGGTGGATGTATATGCTGAGATGCTTAAAAATCGTATTGTAGAGCATATTCATCGGGAAATGGTTTAGAGAAATATATCAGAAAAATAAAATCCCAACTTCGTTAATACAAAGCTGGGATTTTTTTATGAATATTACTTATTATTTTAGTCTAAAGCATGGATTACCAATCCGCTACGAAGTTTGGGTTCAAACCAAGTAGTTTTAGGAGGCATGATGTTTCCGGTATCAGCAATATCAATTAATTGTTGCATAGAAACAGGGTAGAGGGCGAAGGCAACGGCCATCTTACCGCTATCCACACGCTTGCTTAATTCACCTAAACCACGGATTCCACCTACAAAGTCGATTCGTTTTGAGCGACGTAAATCCTTAATGTCTAATACAGGATCTAAAATGGTATTTGTAAGGATTGAAACATCCAATACGCCAACAGGATCGCTATCATCATAAGTTCCTTCTTTTGCTTGCATTGAATACCATTTTCCATCTAAATACATGGAGAATTCGTGAAGTTTTGAAGGCTTATAGATTTCGGTTCCTTCTTCTTTTACCACAAAATTTTCATCCAATTTAGCTAAAAATTCTTCTTTGGATAATCCGTTCAAATCCGTTACCGTACGATTGTAATCAATAATTTTTAATTGATTATCAGGGAAGTGTACAGCCATAAAGAAATTATATTCTTCATCACCGGTGTGATTTGGGTTTTGAGCCGCTTTTTCTTTTCCAATTAAAGCTGCTGCAGCTGTACGGTGGTGACCATCGGCAACATAAGTTGCAGGTACTTTCTCTGCAAATAAGCGCTCCAACTCGGCATTCATCTTTTTATCGTTAATCACCCAAAAATGATGACCAAATCCGTCTTCAGCCGTAAAATCATAAGCGGCAGGTGTTTTGTTTACCACAGTAGCTACAATTTCATCAATCTCTGGAACGGCTTTGTATGAGAAGAATACAGGCTCGATATTGGCATTCAAATAGCGTGTTAATACCATACGGTCTTCCTCTTTATCGGGGCGAGTAAGCTCATGTTTTTTGATGATTCCTTTATTATAATCTTCACAAGCTGCTGCTCCAACAATTCCGTATTGAGTACGTCCGTCCATTGTTTGAGCATATACATAGTATTTTGCCTCATCGTCTTGAACCAACCAACCTTCGTTTTTGAATTTGTTGAAGTTCTCAACTGCTTTATTATACACAGTTTCTGAATGAATATCGATTCCAGGTTCGCAATCAATCTCAGAACGAGTGATATGCAAAAGCGAACAATCTTTTCCTTTAGCCATTTCAGCGGCTTCTTCGGAGTTCATTACATCATAAGGTAAAGAAGCTAAGTTCTCTACAATATCTTTCGGAGGGCGAAGACCCTTAAACGGTTTTATAATTGCCATAATTTTTTCTGTTTTAAATAATTAGTTTACTTTGAATGTGGTAATACCATCTTTGATAAAGCCAACAATCTGATTTGCGGCTGCAAGACCCGCATTGATGTTTGCTTCTGCTGTTTGCGCACCCATTTTCTTTGGTGTAAAGAAATAGCGACCTTCAAACTTGGCGGCAAATTCATCTTTACGATCTGGAGCAATATCTGAAACGTAGTTGAAATCAGCACGTTCATCCATTAATTTCAACATTCCTTCTTCATCAATTACCTCTTTACGAGCTGTATTTACCAAGGTAGCACCTTCTGGCATTTTCGATAATAAATCGTAGCCAATGGATTTTTTCGTTTTATCATTTGCAGGAATATGCAATGAAATATATTCGCAATTTGCGTAAAGTTCTTCAGCCGAATCAACCGCTTTCACACCATCTTTCTCAATGGTTTCTTTACTTACAAATGGGTCGAAAGCATAAACTTGCATGCCAAAACCTTTGGCCATAGTTGCTACAAAACGTCCTACATTTCCATAGGCATGAATACCAATTTTCTTTCCACGCAATTCGGTTCCGGCTTTTCCATTGAAATGGCCTCTTGCCTGGTAAATCATCATACCGATGGCCAATTCAGCAACTGCATTGGAATTTTGTCCAGGCGTATTCATTACTGTAACACCTGCTTTAGTAGCAGCCGCCAAATCCACATTGTCGTAACCTGCACCAGCACGAACAACAATTTTTAGATTTTTCGCTGCTGCAATAACCTCTTCAGTAATCTTATCACTACGAATAATTATCGCATCGGCATCAGCAACGGCTGAAAGTAATTCGCTTTTGTCGGTATATTTTTCGAGAAGTGCCAATTCAAATCCTGCATTCTCAATTACAGTACGCATTTGATTAACCGCTGCCGGAGCAAAGGGTTTCTCTGTGGCTATTAATACTTTTGTCATGGTTTTTGGGTTTAAAGACCGAAGTTCGAAGTCTGAAGGCAGAAGAACGTAACGATAAATCGAAACTATTGCTTTCGGCTTCAGACTTCTAACTTTCGAATAATTTACGATTTTAAGTTTTTAAATTCTTGCATACATGCAACCAAGGCCTCAACGCTCTCTTTTGGAAGTGCGTTATAAGTAGAAGCACGGAAACCACCAACCGAACGGTGTCCTTTGATTCCAACCATGCCTTTTTCAGTAGCAAATTCTAAGAATTCTTTCTCATATTGCTCATATCCATCATTCATTACGAAACAAATATTCATAATCGAGCGGTCGGCTTTATCAGTAACTGTTCCTTTAAACATTGGATTCGAATCGATTTCGTTATAAAGAACATTTGCTTTTTCTACATTGCGTTTATACATGGCTTCAACACCACCTTGTGCTTTCAACCATTTCAAAGTTTGCAAAGCAGCATAAATAGGAACTACTGGAGGTGTGTTAAACATAGATCCACCTTTGATATGTGTTCTGTAATCTAACATGGTAGGAATATAGCGATCTACTTTTCCTAGAGCATCTTCTTTCACAATAATGAATGCAATACCCGATGGGGCAAGATTTTTTTGTGCACCACCATAAATAAGTGTGTATTTAGAAATGTCAATTGGTCGAGAGAAAATGTCAGATGACATATCGGCTACCAATGGTACATTTACATCCAAATCTTCGTGAATTTCAGTTCCGTAAATGGTGTTGTTAGTAGTAATATGGAAATAATCCGCGTCAGCTGGGATTTCATAATTTTTTGGAATATAGTTGTATGTAGTGTCAGCAGAAGAAGCCACTTCAACTACTTCACCAAAACCTTTCGCTTCTTTTACGGCTTTATTTGCCCAAGCACCTGTATTTAGGTAGGCTGATTTCTTATTCATAAGGTTATAAGGAATCATGGCAAACTGAGTACTTGCGCCACCACCCAAGAATAATACATGATAACCTTCAGGAATATTCAATAATTCTTTGAATAAAGCTTGTGCCTCGTCCATCACAGCAACAAATTCTTTACTACGATGAGATACTTCCATTAGGGAAAGTCCTGTACCTGCAAAATCTATAATTGCATCAGCAGTGTTTTTGATAGTAAATTCAGGTAAAATTGAAGGGCCGGCATAAAAATTATGTTTTTTCATAATACTGTTTTATAGTTTATATTTGTTTATTTTCTCACTATTTGTTAAATATCAAAAAATCAACATGTTTAATTGAAATCTAGTAGTTGATTTTGCGATGGTAAAAGTGCGAAATATTTTCGAGAAAATAACTATAAAAGTGAAAAAAACTTAAATAGACAATTGGGGCTAATTGGTTAATAATCTCATAGTTTATAAAGCATAAAAATGTCTTTATAAATCATATTTAATAGGCCTTTTTGGCTTGGCATTTAACTCGTCTTCGGTGCTGTTTCTTGCATCCACATCGGGATAATAATTCCATCTTCCATTTTCGAACAATAAAGCATCTATTACATTGGATTCAGGGAAATAAAAATCGTAAAACTCAGCCATTTGAGGATTCGTAGGCTCCAATCGATCCATTACAATCATGGGTTTTGTAATGGTTTTTACTTTTTGTATTTGATCGGATTCCTTTTTTTGAGGAGAGAATCCTCTTTGTTTTTTATGCGATTTTTTCTTTTTCTTCTTTTTATAAATATGGATACTTTGGACGTCGTAGTCTAAATACATTTTTACCTGCGAGGAATACGTAAAGATAAGTCGCCGTGCTCTTTTGTTTTTAAAATAATCATATTCGCGAATATTGAATAGGGGATAACCAAAGATAATATCCCCATTGGAGCGAATGGTGGCAATTTCTATTACTTTCTTCGATTTTGAACGGTCGTAGCCTTTCCAACCCAATAGGGTATAAAAAGATTTACCCTTATGTTTTGTTTCGATTAGTTTGTAGTAATAAGCACCAAACCACTTTTTTGCATTCAGTGTTTTCGAATCGGCATGTCTTAATTTTGGGCTTACATCATTTAGTTTATTGTATTTGTATGAATTTGTGTTTTTTACATAGCATTGCGTTAGGCCAAAATATTTCCAATGTTCATCCTTCATTTTAATTGCCCAGCTAAGTATGCGCAGTTTTTTATCATCGGAAGTAACAACCGATACAAAATTTAGCTTCTCAAATTTATAATCAATGGAAGACTCCTGGCGAATTGCTTTTTCTGCGTAAATGCTTAACTGTTGATTCAGTTCCAGGCGTTTTTCGTCATCTTTGGCAGCCAGTATTTTATTACTATAACTCACAATGGAATCTTCATAAGATTTTATCAGTTGAAAATCTTGAGCTTTTAAGTTTGTATGAAAAAAACTTAAAATAAGGAGGATGAAAATGCCATTTGAAGTAAGTTGAATCAGGCGCATATAATGTGGTTTTGTGTGTTAAAAAGCAAAAATAATTGAAATTTGCTTTTATAAAACTCTTTAAGCAGATATTTTACTACCTTTGAATAATTATAAACGCAAATTAAGTTTAGCGATTATACAATTGCTAGAAAATTATAGAATAAATATTTTAAGTATATTATGAAGAATCAATCATTATCGAATAAATGGGTTAGTCTGTTTGTAAATGGAGTTATTGCTGCCATATTTGGTACCGTTTTCGTTTTTGTACCTCAAGCGGTATATATCACAATAATACAGGTGTTGGGAGCCTTACTTTTGATAGGAGGCTTGTCTTATATATTCTTTGTTTTTCGAAGAAGTTCAGATAGTGGAATGCATATAATGGCAATTCTTCAGGGAATTGTGAATGTTGGTGTGGGGATTTTTATGTTAATGAAACCCAATTTGATTTTTGAATTTACCATGACCTTTATCGCTATTTGGTTAATCCTTTCCGGAGCTATGCAGCTTTATGATTCACATTCGATGCGAAATGTAATGAATCATTATAAAGTGCTTATGGTTTGGGGATTTATCAATATTGCCTTAGGAGTTATTATATTGCTTATGCCAGAGTTTCCATTTATCATTTTTGGTTATATCGCTTATAGTATAGCTTTGGTGATGTTTATTTATGCTGGAATATTCTATAGCTACCGAAATCACGTGCCTGGTCAATCAGGAGCCGATATTGAAGATGCGGAGATTATTGATATTGATGAGCCTAGATAGTTGATTCTAGCCTAAAAAGCTTCTTTATTGCCAAACTTTGCGTTGTCAAGATTTTTTCAATCCTCAATAACATATAGTTAACTGCGGTTGAAAAAATCTCTTCGCCTTAATTTTGACAAAAATCTATCTTTTTAGACTTGAATCATAGATTTTAAGAAACTCCAAAACAATTGTTTTCCAGCCAAGCTATATTCTCTTTGAATGGCTTCGTAAGTAATCATTAGATAATCAGTATCTAAAGCCTTTAAGTCTTTGTCGATTTTTATCCACTCTTCGAGCATTTCTTTAGTAAGCTCGAGGTGACCTTGAATACCATAGGCGTTTTTGCCATAGCGTATAAATTGATTTTCGCAACCATTGGCTGTGGCAATCAAACGGTGCTTGGGTGTAAGCTCTACAGTCTCACCATGAAGTTGAAATATGGGTATATTATTGTTAATATTTTGCAATATATCATCCACATGAGCAGAGGTAGAATAATGAATACTATATAGTTTATCCTGAGGATTCCACC
>QNXT01000268.1 GCA_003973505.1 Bacteroidota bacterium | reverse complement strand
AAATTTATATAAAAAAGTCAATAGCAAACCATCTTCGCACTAAATACCACTCGAAATAGCCCGCTATTCCTTCGTGATATTTAGCAGCAAATCTGGTCTGCTATTGACTTTCTGTGAGTGAAATCTTACGTCGAACTCAGGTTAATAATTACTACCTTTGATTAAAATTGACAAAAGCCAATATTCTATTTTATGAATTTATCCGAAATGTCATATCAATCTATTATTTTACTATTTGTAATTGCGGTATTAATTATCCTATTACTCAAGTATAAATATAAGGAGTATAGTAAGATACGAAAGCAAAAGAAACGCTTTGCAAGAGGTTTAGTATTAGAAAATGAAGCAAGGTCGTTTCTTGAGAAAAAAGGATATAAAGTGATTGCTGAGCAGCCTGAATTTTATCATGAATATGAAGTTGATGGAGTAAGTCATAAATCGCTGATAAAGCCTGATTATATCGTTTCTCGAAAAGGGAAAAAGTATATTGTGGAGGTAAAGTCTGGAAAATCGGCAATATTAATAAGTAATAGTGCTACTCGAAGGCAAATTTTAGAATATGATTTTGTGATTGAAAATGACGGAATTTTTCTTCTGGATATGGAGAATAAGAAACTGCAAAATATTCAGTTTTTTACGAAAGAAGTACGAAAGGATAAATCAGTGTATTGGATTTTATTTGTAGTTGCCTTATTGGGAATAATAGCTCCCTATTGGTATCTGAAATTAGTGTCCGCAGTCATTCTGTTTTTGTATTTGTTTGGCTTGAAAAATATAAAAGCTCTTATTCTAAAGCAGTCGGCTTAGATTTTGATAAAGAGAATTTTTGGAAAATTTACCGAAGTGTTGAATTTTAATAAAAAAATAGCGATATGAATAAAGTAGAAACAATTAAAGTGAATTTAAAGGCTGGGGAGCAGCATGAGATTGATAACTTGGATGCACAACTTAAATCTTTGATTTCCAATTATAATAATGATGGTTATAAAGTGATTAGCATTACTCCTTTGACAAGTGGGGAATATGAAATGGGAGATATAGATGCTGGTGGATTTGGGTTTGGATATACTTCCGGACTTATTGTCGTTTTTGAAAAAGTTAATTCATAGGCTTTAAGTGAAGTGATAAGGAACCATCAGGGTTTTAAGAGCTAAAATGCGCGCTGTTTCAGTGCGCATTTTTAGTTTTATAGTATGTTGTTTTTTTAATTATCTTTGCCTCTCAAACATCAAGAATCAGTCGTTGTACTGATACCAACCGACCTAACTCATGGCACGGTGGTTTAATGAAGATGTGGGGCGGCCGCCCAAATGTGATGAGTAATCGCAAAACATATTCTTACTTGATGTAATAATTAATTTTTAATTTTAAATTATTACACAATGAAAACAAAACTAATGATTTATGCTGATTCTGATATAGAATTAGTGTACAAACATTTACATTTCGAAGAGAAAAATGTAAAAGTAAATGACCTATTGACAAATGGAGTAGAGCCAACTTTATTCGAGAAAAAACATGACGAACTTTTAACCCAATTTGATTTTACGGAGGTGGATTCTTGTTGGATATTGCTCTTTGACCGCAATGGTCTTTTTCAAACCGTAAAACCGCATACTTACTCCGAAAAAGCGATTTCTCAATACACTATTCAAGACCCGTATTTGCTGATATTACCAAAGTCTTATAAAATAAAATTTGATGCTATTACGCATTTTAATTTTCCTTTTGATTTGAAAGAGCCAAAAGAACAGCCAAGGCGATGGATGGAGAATAAGATAAAATTTGTTTGTAAAATGAATTTTGAAGTGGGAGAGCGTTCTTTAATTGTGAATGTGGATGCAATAGACCGAATTTATCCTGGAGGTTTTAAGGAATTCTTTTTGAGTGATGATTTCGAGGGTGTTACAAATGGTTTTATATTTATGTCCACTCAAACGATGAGTGAGAATCCTAAGCAGGATCACATTATTAAGGATATATTGGAACCCATGGGGTTTGAGTACGGTAAACATTATTTGATAAGCGATGTAGAAGATGAAGACGGAACAGATAATGAACCATGGTATAAAAGGTCTAAATGGTTTAAATCGAACATTGGAATGGGCTATAGGGCTATATGGCATTCCGATTTTCATTGTGAAAAGGAACTTTATATTAATGGAATTGTGGAAGAAAGACCTTGGTTGCAGTATTGGTATTTTTGGTTCAAAAAGCATCCTCTGCTTAGAGATTTGAGAATTATTACTACGAAAAAAGGTCCTCGATTTACTTTAGATTCCAATCGGTTTGAATTTGTTTCTGATAAGGTGTTTTTTACACCTGATGAAACAGCTATTCCTTTATTCCTTGGCTCGCAGTTTGGATTATATCCAAGAGAGGAAAGTGTTCCTGATGATTATGAGGGTTTTGTTGCTGTTTTGGGTAAATCGCTGCTATCGGGAGTTGTGGCAGGTGTTGGTATTCAATATTTTTCAAATGGGAAATTGGGAGAGCTGCAAACCTATTTGGATAATCGGATTTAATTCGTTTAATCTTTTTAATTCATAATAAAATAAAAGCCGTGAATGTCTATATCCACGGCTTTTATATTTCTTGCATCCATTAATAGTGGTGCTATAATTATATTTATATCAAAAAATTACAATATAAATTGAGGGTTAATCAAATTCTCTATACGGAAAAGTTCATCCCATTTTTCTTGAGTGATAATCTTTCGTTCTTTTACGGCAATTTCGTAAACCGATTTATTCTCATTTAAGGCCTCTTTTGCAATGGAAGACGATTCTTCATATCCAATTATTGGATTCAATAAGGTTACAATCCCTACAGAGTTCATTACCATATTTTTAGTATGTTCAGCATTGGCTGTGATGCCATCAATAGCTTTAGTGCGAAGTGTATCACAAGCGCGTGTTAAATACAAAATGGAAGTAAATAAACTGTATGAAATAACGGGTTCCATTACATTCAACTGTAACTGTCCGGCTTCTGCGGCCATAGTAACTGTAGTGTCGGCACCGATCACATAAAATGCTACCTGATTTACAACCTCAGGAATAACAGGGTTCACTTTACCAGGCATGATGGATGAACCAGGTTGCATTTTTGGAAGGTTAATCTCATTAAGTCCAGTTCGAGGACCCGAAGAAAGCAAACGTAAATCATTGGAAATTTTTGATAGTTTTACGGCTGTACGTTTCAATACACCCGAAAGTTGTACATAAGCTCCCGTATCGGAAGTAGCTTCAATAAGGTCGTCGGCTAAAAATAGTGGGCAACCTGTGTATTTAATTAAATATTTAGTAACCAACTCAGGATACTCCTCAGGTGCATTTACTCGGGTTCCAATAGCGGTAGCACCCATATTAATTTCGCGAATTAAATTTTTGGCACTATCCACACGTCCAATTTCTTCCTTAATCGTAGTTCCCCAGCCATGAAATTCTGAACCCAAACTCATAGGCACAGCATCTTGCAATTGGGTACGACCCATTTTCAATACATCTTTGAATTCCTCTCCTTTACGCTTCATCGAAGCAGAAAGTGCATTTAATGACTCCTTATAACGATCCAAGCTTTTAAGCAAAGCGATACGAAAAGCAGTAGGGTAGGCGTCGTTAGTCGATTGCGACATGTTCACATGATTATTAGGGTGGCAATATTTATATTCCCCCTTTTTATGGCCCATATACTCCAAAGCAATATTGGCAATCACCTCATTGGCGTTCATGTTTACGGAAGTTCCAGCTCCACCTTGTATCAAATCAGTTACAAATTGGTCGTGGTATTTTCCCTTGATAATTTCGTCAGAAGCAAAAGAAATGGCCTCGGCAATTTTAGGGTCTAATATTCCCAAATCCTTATTGGCATTGGCAGCAGCCTTTTTTACATAAGCAAGGGCAACTACAAAATTGGGCTCTACACTTAAAGGAACTCCTGTAATATGAAAATTATCCATTGCACGGAAAGTTTGTATTCCGTAATATTTATCATTGGGAATTTCTAATTCACCAATAAAATCATGTTCTATCCTTGTTGGCATGATGCTAAATTTTTAATTGTTAGACTGCAAAGATAAATGAAATTATATATAGCTAAGTGATATATTTAATTTGAATTATTAATCATAAATGCAAATTGCATTTTTTATAATTGGGACAATCAGAATTTTTAAATCTGTATAATGTTTTTTTCTTTACCTTAGCCTCAATTAATTCTATATCAATTAATACCTAATATGATGAAAAAAATATTTACCTTGTTATTATTTGTGATTCCTTTATTTAGTTTCGGGCAATTTGCTGTAAGTGCCCACGAATCTACGATGCCATTTGTTGGATTCAGTTATGAGTTTAAGGAGCGCTTACGTCCTGAAATACGATTTGGTACAAATAATTATTTTGAAGATATCTCCTTGGAAACGGTTTTTACTTACGATTTCTTGAATAAATCCGAATATGAATTGTATGCGGGTTTGGGTTATCGTTTCGATGTTTTCTCAGGCGTAGTAATCCCAATTGGTCTAAATATTTATCCTTTTACCAAGAAGAATTTTGGGTTTCATATCGAAATAGCTCCCATACTGTTTGATGCTGATGTGCTGCGTGGAAGTTTGGGTATTCGATATGTTTTTAGAAGTGAATAAAAATCCCTTATTTATTGCATCATTTTCTCCACGGTAAATAAATCGTCAGACAAGCCCGTATTGATTTTTATATTGGTCATAATAAATACTGTGCAGTGTTTTTTTTTAATATTTGTCATCGTTACTTTATCTGCAACCCACAGCCCCTTAATCTTTTGATAATGGTAAACTGCTACTTTTAGCTTTAGCCCTTTTTTATCGTAGTACTCAAATTGCTCGGGGTAGAAATATTGTTTGTTAAATTGAGCGACAATATGACTATAGGACGATTGGCTGTCTTTGGGTTTTAAGTCCAAAACAAAATAATCGCTATTGTCGTTTAGTTGCGTTGCGGTATATAGCTCTGAAAATGATTTGCTATTCATATCTTCCAATGAGAAATCAGATTTATTAAAAGTGTTTTTCTCAGCAAGATTCGTAATCTTTTTGGGCTTTTTAAACATGGGTAAATAAAGATATACTGCTCCAGGGATAGTCAGTGTGGCAATCCCTTCATCTGATTTTGGGAAGGTGTAAACAAACAGCTTATGGTCTAAACCTTTTTGGTAAAATTTTGCTTTTTTTATTTTTTTACTTCCCGATTTTAGATTAATCATCTGCATTTCCACATCAGCCGTTTTGTCTTTTATCGATTGCTGCGCTTGGTCCACTTTTGCTAATATGCTTGAAGCGTCATCAGAGCTAAAAGAGCTAAGGATAAGCATTGAAATGAGGATTAAAGCAATATAGGTCTTCATTTATTTATCTTTTTTATGTTCGAGTAAAAGCATTGATGGTAGCAATGTAAGTGCTCCCATGCTTGCGCCTAGCATGCTGAGTGCTATAATAATACCAAAGTAAATCATGGCGATAAGGTCCGAAAAAATCAGTACACCAAAGCCCAAAGATACCGATACAAAATTAATAATAATCGCCTTGCCACTGATATTGATACTCTCACTTATAGCTTCCTCGATGGGTTTTCCACTTTTGCGTGCATTATTAAAGTGTGAGAAAAAATGGATGGAATAATCAATCCCAATTCCCATGGCAATACTTGCTACCAGTACTGTGACGATGTTCAATGGAATGCCTGTATAACCCATCATACCATACATTATACCAATCGTAACAATAATGGGCAAACTTGCAAACAATCCTTTACGGATGGATTTGAGCATTAAGCTCACAATGGCCATAACCAATATTAAGGCGACACTTAAGCTCATAATCTGGCTGTATAAAAGGTTGTCAGATAGCTTTGCATTTACAAAGGGCATGCCCGTCATTTGCACCGAATAATCTTCAGATTGATGCGCATCGAAATAGCGCTGCATATAATTTTGTATATCGATGGTGGAGGTAGCGCCTTGGTCTTGAAACTTTGCAATAATAAGCGCTTGATCCAAGTCTTCGGTAACCAAATGATTTAAGTTTTCTTGATTGCTCAGCATAAACCAAAGCTGCCCTATGCTGGACTCATCATCGGGTATTTTGTTTTGTCCTTGAATTATGTAATTGAGATTTCGAATAATATCAGCAATGGATTGTGTGCTGCCAATCAAA
>QNXT01000012.1 GCA_003973505.1 Bacteroidota bacterium | reverse complement strand
AAATTGAGATTAAGCAAATCGTAAAATAGCGTACTTTTACGAGATATTAATAGCAATATTTAAATTATGCCCAAACCCACAAAATTTGGAACTTTTGCAGGAGTTTATACCCCTTCGGTATTAACCATTCTTGGTGTGATTATGTATTTACGAATGGGCTGGGTTGTAGGACAAGCCGGATTGTATGCCGCTATCACTATTATTTTGGTTGCACATATTATATCAATCACTACAGGTCTTAGTATTTCATCAATCGCCACTGATAAAAAAATAAAAACAGGTGGAATTTATTATATCCTCTCGCGAAGTTTAGGGCTACCCATGGGTGGTTCGATTGGTATTACACTTTTTGTGGGAACAGCACTAAGTATTGCTTTATATATTGTCGGTTTTAGCGAGAGTTTCCTAGGCATTCAGGCTATAAGCGATTTTCTTGGCTTACAGCCCGACATCAACGGAATACGCATTGTAGGAAGTACTATCCTTATTTTACTGGTAGTTATTGCATTTATTAGTACTTCTTTGGCCATTAAAAGTCAATTTGTAGTACTTGGGGCTATTGGTTTATCCTTATTATCAATTGCGGCGGGTTTTTTCTTTGGTGATGCAACAGCCGTTCAAACCAACTTCACGGCTCCTGCCGATGGCCATGTGAGTATGATTACCATTTTCGCCATCTTCTTCCCTGCTGTAACCGGATTTACTGCGGGTGTAGCCATGTCTGGAGATTTGAAAGACCCGAAATCATCCATTCCAAAAGGAACTTTATATGCTATACTAACGGGCTTAGTAGTCTATTTAGCACTTGCATTTGGATTTGCTTATTTTGTTAATCGCGATACATTGATCAATGATGTAAACTTCATCAATAAAATTGCATTTTGGTCGTGGCCCGTGATTGCGGGAATTTGGGGTGCTACTCTTTCGTCGGCTTTGGGAGGTATATTAGGTGCTCCACGTATTATGCAAGCCATTGCTAAGGACAAAATCATGCCCAAGATATTTGGCAAAGGATATGGAGAAACCAATGAACCACGAAATGCACTCATCTTCACATTTGCACTTGCCGAATTGGGCGTTTTAATAGGAGAATTAGACGCTATTGCCGAGGTAGTTTCCATGTTTTATATAGCTGCCTATGGTTTTATCAACCTGGCTTTTGCATTGGAAAGCTGGGCAAACACCGACTTTCGCCCCTCATTCAAAATCTCACGTTGGATTGGAATCATTGGTTTTATCGCCAGTTTTGGCGTAATGCTACAATTAAATCCTGTGGCAATGGTAGCCGCCTTTGCCATTATGTGGGTTATTTATTTTATCCTTAAACGTCGTGAACTAAAATCTGATTTTGGTGATGTTTGGGGTAGTGTATGGTCCTCAATTGTTCGTACTTCGCTGAACAAATTATCCAACAAACAGGAACAAGAGCAAAATTGGTCGCCTAATGTACTGCTTTTTAGTGGAGGAACAAAAAATCGGCCTTACATGATTGAGTTTGGAAAGCAACTTGTCGGTAAATATGGTTTTTTATCCAACTTCGATTTAGTTGAAAGCAAAACGGATAGTTTTCAAATTCCTCGTCGAGAGCAAAATATAAAGGATGAAGATTCCATTCTAAACCAAGGATTTTTCAATAGAAAACAAGCTTGTAGCGATATTTATTCAGGAATTGAACAAGTAGCTGCAAATTATGGATTTGCTGGCATAGAACCCAATACTGTTTTTCTTGGTTGGGCTAGAAATAGCAAAGACCCCAAGCGATATATTAAAATGCTAAAGAATATTCAAAAACTCGATTTGAATATAATCATGATGGATTATGACAATAAACGAGGGTTTGGAAAATACAACCAAATTGATGTTTGGTGGCGTGGTGGTGGACAAAATGGAAATTTCTCACTTCAACTGGTAAAATTCATTCTCCAATCAGAAGCATGGAATAATGCTCATGTTCGATTGATTATCGTGAATCCATTGAACGAAATGCATGAGAAGATTTACCGTAAAGCAGAATCCATTCTTAATAATTTGCGTCTTGAGGCTGAAATAAAAGTAATTAATAATCAAATTGATAAACGAAGTTTCTACGATATCGTGCAAATTGAATCGGTAAACTCCGATTTGATTTTTATGGGCACGGAGAAAGTGAGTGAAGATCGCATCGAGGACTTTGTTAATCGTATCAACGAACTATGCCTAAATATAGGAACGGTTGTTTTGTCCAATGCTTCAAGTAGTTTTAAGGATATGAAAGTTGGCTTAGAAGCTCGCAGCGAGTTTAATAGCTTTAGCAAAGAGCTCGAAATCGAACTCCACTCCGAAATTCGAGAAGAGGACATTGATTTTCCTAAATATCAAACTGTTGCTAACACAAATAAAGCATACTTACAAAGTCTCATCGAGGTAAACACCCATATTTCGAAGAAACATCTCGAACCCATTATTATTGCAGAAGATAATATCATTTCGTTAGTAAAACACTTATTAGAAGAAAGTATAAATCAACTAACTAAGGCGTTTGAAAGTAAACATCCCGAATTAATTAGCAAAAAACTAAATCATATTCATTCACAGTTTATGATGGAATGCAGTAAGCTAATACAAAAGATTCAGGATAATCAATTGGATAAAGAGTCTAGTGAGGTTAAAGCTCTGATAGTTTATTATTTAGAAAATCTAAAATCCATTATTTCAAATAGTCCAAAGACCTTGGATGTGACTTATGATTTGGATGATATTCAAAAGAAGAAAGGTGATATTTTCGATGTACGTTTAATGAAACGACAAAAGAGAATTATTCATAAAATCTTCGGTAAAACCACTTTTAAATATCGTCTTAAATACCGTAAGTTGCTTATTCAAAAACACCTAAACCCAAGCAAGGACTATTTTAATGAGTTCTTGAATCAATTGGGAACTTACGGAGTTCAAAATATTGCTGATTTTGGCAAGTTTATCAGTAGTATGGGTCTGGTATTTCAAGAGTTGCAAAAGGACATCGCTCGTAATGGTGAATCGAATATCGAGTTAAATTTTAATAAAGCCTTCAAGAGTTTGGAACATGCTTTTGAGTATAATGCCAAAGAGCTTAGCCAGAAGTTGGACATTATTACCATAAAAAATATAAATAGCTTAAATGAGCTAAGTTCACAGGTTTATGCTAATATGCTATTAGACGAAGAATTCAATTATAGCAAGGCATTTCAGGGACTAATCGAAGAATTTATTGACATTCCTAAATTAAGAAAACGTAATCAATATATCCAACTCAACACCTTAATACTGAACTCAAATATTTTCAGTTTTAGCAATAAACTAAAGCAAATTGCCCACGAGATAGAATCGAAAATTGAGGTAGAAATTAGCGAAAGTCTCATTGCAAATTATGATGAATTTATAAAGTATTTGCAGGACTTTCTCAAAGCAACCAAAGAGAATTCGGACACCAAATTTGAATTTGATATTGAAGAACTGCAATCGAATATCGACCAAAACTATTCGCAACGATTGATAAACATGAGTATTCGCCGTCTAAAAAAGGCTATTCAGTCCTTTCCTCAAAGCATTGAACTTTTCACTGAAGAGGCCGATAATCAAATGGGGAACAATCAGTATAGCGATTTGGAAACCATGAAAATATCGGCTACTGCCCTACTCGATTATATGATTGAAAATCATTTTAATGGAAACATAAAAGCCATATTAGATGGAATTCCACAACAATTATCAGAATACCAAAATCATTTAATTGATCAATATCGTTTAACCTCTTATAGTTTAAATGCCAATGAAATCGACAGTTTAAGAAATGATTCACAAGCTATTGAAAAAGACAGCATTCTAAAGATGATTGCATCACAATTAGAAAATATTCAAAAAGACCGAGATGAACTTATTAAGTTAAAAGACAATTATATTCTAAAGGTTGAAGAGCGTTTACAAAATGCTTTGAGCAGCATTGCCATTTATCCATTTATTCAAGCAGCAAGCAATCTGAAACAATATATCAAGCAGCAAAAAAGCAAAGAGGAAAACAATAAGATAAAAGAGTGGACCCTTGAAGCTAAGAAATGGATGCAAGAACAATTTGCTCAAATTTGGTACCGCCAAAGTCAAGGGAAAATTCTTACTCAGGAATTACTCGAATCAGAAGGAATACAGATTTACCAAAATCAAGAATTGCGCGAACTGTATCGTAAGCTCTACACCAACCAAAGTATATTTGAGAAATTACCATTTTATTATCGACAGCTATTTTTACGCCGCCATAATTTCATGAAAGAAATGTGGGTGGGACGTGAAAACGAAATGCGCAACGGACTATTAAGCATAGATGATTATAATAGAGGAATTAATGGCGGAATTATGATTGTGGGCGAACGCTATTCAGGCAAATCATTCTTTGCACAAATGTTGGCACTGCAATATATCGACCAAGATCAAATTATAACACTCAGTCCTCCTGCTGCGGGTAGTACCGACGTAAAAGAGTTCAAGGAGCTTCTTCAAGCAGCTTTAGACACAGACCAAACGGTAGAACAACACCTACGCTTACTACAAAAGAAAATGGTTATTATTCTTGAAGACATCGAGTTATGGTGGGAAAAACATCCACAAGGTCAAGAAGTAATGATACAACTTCACGAACTGATTCGAAAATACAGTAAGAGAGTGCTTTTTATCTCAACGGTAAATATTCATGCCTATAAAATCATTAACCAGATTAATAATATTGAAGCAAACTATCTTAGTGTAATCAATATGGGAGCTATGGATGCTCAAGAGCTTAATGAAATGATTATGAAACGGCATAATACCAGTGGCTTAAAATTTATTCATAAAAAGAAAACTCAGGAGCAATTTCACACTTGGGATTACGCAAAACTATTCAATAAATACTTTAATTTCAGTAGGGGAATTCCAGGAATTGCAGTACATGCATGGGTAAACAACATCTTGGATATTGAGGATAAAACTATTGTTATACGCTATCCTAATACTCCACATATCGAAGTATTTGACCAATTAACGACAGAGCAAAACTGGCATCTATTACTTTTTGTGCTTCATAAAAACATGAGCTTAGATAAATTTAGTCGATTGACTAATTTTACAAAGCATGAAGCTTTCTTAGAGATTGAGAAGATGCTTCGCAAAGGACTTATTTACAAAACCGATGATAATATTTTCAGAATCAATATTCTGATTCATCATCTTATTGTTCAGCATTTACAAGATAAGCGTTTATTATAAAGAAACCATGAATTATTTAGAACATAATTATTCGGCATTTCCAATTCTAAGTCTGATTATCACAGGCATAGCGGTTTATTTTTTACTCCGCCTCATTCGCTTTTCTATTCCCTATATCGCCAAAAATCGTAAAGTTCGTGATTGGGCAAACCAATATTTTAGTTTAATCGAGCTTTTTGTATGGATCGTATTCTCGCTTTGGTTTCTCCCCTATTTAATGCACCGAAACCTATATGCAGGCTATAGTTTGGCATTTATTCTTTTGGCAATTTTTACATGGATTGCCTTATATGGACTTCGTAACCTAATAGCTGGATTTATATTTAGAAGCAACCACGGACTAAAAGTGGGTGAGCATATTCAAATAGGTGAATTTAATGGTAGTATTGTAAAATTAGCCTATCGTAGCATCGTTTTAGATACTTCAAATGGCGACTTGGTAAGTCTAAGCTATAGTCAGATTATTAATCAGCCCATTACCAAAATAAGCTCAACCGATTTGCGACATAGCCATACATTTGTACTCGAAACAGCCAAATCAGACAATATTCAAAAGCTTACAAATGATATCATCAGTAGTATAACTGCACATCCCAGAAGCTCACTCACAGAAGCTCCCAAAGTGGAACTACAAAATGAATCGGGGGATAAAATGCAGTTTAGCATTAAAATATTTGCCATAGAGAATAAATATTTATCGGTAATTGAAGAATATCTTAGAAGCAAATTTGAAACAAAAAGCGAATAAGCTAAAGTAGATATAGAACTTTGTTTAACCCACAATTCCTTGTTAATTTCTTTCCAAAGCAAATTTTAGCTCCTTTTTAAAATCATTTATCTTTGAATAAATCAAAAGATAGGACGATGAAAAGAGTACATTTTATAGCAATTGGTGGTAGTGCTATGCACAATCTTGCCATTGCTTTGCATAAAAAAGGTTATCAGGT
>QNXT01000109.1 GCA_003973505.1 Bacteroidota bacterium | reverse complement strand
TTGTCTTTAAAAATAGCAAAAGCTTTGGTGAGATTAAAGAACGGAGAAGTGCTTACTGGCAGTTCTGCTAAAAGCAAATTGATAGATGAGCTTATTTCAGAAAAGATAATTTTGCAGAAAGGAAAACATCACAAAACACTTCAATTGCATAATGAGGAATTTTTAGATAATTTCTTGTCAAACCAATTACAAATTTTTGATTTAGAAGAATACATTTTAGCTTTAGAAAATTCAAATACTTCACGTTCTAAATTTGTAAAAATCAGTTCAGACTCAAAAAAATCTAAAGAACGTGTTTTTAAAGGTTTTTTGGTCAATTCTTACATACCAATCAAAGCAACACTAAACGGAAAGGAATTTTTGATAAATCCTGATAATGGAAGTTTTGTTTTTATCTACGATTTTGAAACATTAAAAATAAATAAAGACATTACTGTTGTCGGAATTGAGAATTCAGAAAATTTCAGACATATAGAAAAACAGTCTTATTTATTTAAAAATATCAAACCACTATTTATATCACGCTATCCTCAAACCCAAAATAAAGATTTTATCAAATGGATGAAATCTATACCAAATAATTATCTGCACTTTGGTGATTTTGATTTTGCCGGTATTGGAATTTACTTAAATGAATACAAAAAACACTTAGGAAAGAGAGCTGAATTTTATATTCCTAATGATATAAATGAAACAATAAAAAAGGGAAGTAGAGAAAGATATGATATTCAAAAATTAAATTTTAAAACTGATGAAATAGAAGAAAACGAACTTTTAAAACTCATAGAAATAATACATAAAGAAAAAAAAGGATTAGATCAAGAATATTACATAAAGCGTTAATGCAAATAATTCATTAATGAACAATGCTAAAGCGTACAACGAAAATTGTAAACGCCCTCCCCTCGTCAATGCATCTTTCCCCACCTATACCCCCCAAACCTCCCCCAATTTTTTCTTAGAAAAAACACCTCAGCATAAACCTAAAATTAATTACTTTTATCCACTTGTAGAATTGTGTAAAAAACAGGAATTAAAACAGGATTAATGTACGCGTATTTCAAAGGTAAACTTATTGAAAAAAGCCCCACCGATGCAGTTATTGAGTGCAATGGCGTTGCTTATCAACTGAATATTTCATTGCAAACTTTCTCGGCCATAAAAGACCAGGAAAATTGTAAATTATACGCTCATCTCGTGGTTCGCGAAGATGCCCAAACATTGTATGGATTTTACAGTACGGGTGAACGAGCTATTTTTCGTCAATTAATCTCGGTTTCGGGAGTGGGAGCAAATACTGCTCGTATGATTTTATCATCCATGACAAAAGACGAAGTTTTTAATGCAATTTTATCAGACAATGCAGCGGCACTGCAAGCTGTGAAAGGAATAGGAGGAAAAACAGCCAAGCGTATTATTCTCGACTTAAAAGATAAAATTACAAAAGATGGACATTCCACCGAAATTTTATCTGAATCGCACAATACCCATAAAGATGAAGCGTTATCTGCACTGGTAATGTTAGGTTTTGCGCGAAATACAGCCGACAAAGCACTAAATAAAGTCATTAAGGCTGAGGGCTTTAATTTGACTGTAGAGGATTTGGTACGTATGGCGTTGAAAAACCTATAGAATTGGTGTTTATTTTTTATTTGACTGAACTACTTGAATCGAAATATACGAAATAGTATTTTACTTTTCTTCGCGGTGTTATTGTCACTGGCTGCTTATACTAAGCCGGGTAATAATCCTACGAAACCCGTGCTTGTGGGCAATCTTTTCCCCACAACAGGGCTTCCTTTGGACACCCCCGACACAGGCGATTCGCTAAAATTCCCCATACCCAATTCTACAAATCCTTATGCACCAACCAATACCAGTCCGCTCTACCTTGGCGGCGGAACAAGTTCAGGTGGTTTTACCTACGACCCAAACACCAATCAATATGTACGCATAAGCCCCGACGGTACACCCTACTATATGTCGCTTGAAGAATATATGCAATACGATTTATCGCAGTCGGCACAAAAATATTGGAAAGACCGAGCTCGCCAAGCGGGTAAAGGTGGGGGAAACTCTTTAATTCCACAGCTTCATATCGGAAGTCAGGCTTTTAGTAAAATATTTGGAAGCAACACCATTGATATTCGGCCACAAGGATCTGCAGAATTAATCTTTGCAGTAAATAGTTCAAAACGCGAGGACCCAAACCTGGACGAAAAGCAACAACGTGTTACCAATTTCGACTTTAAGGAGAAAATTCAAATGAATGTTCGAGCCAAAGTAGGTGATAAAATCGACTTTGGTATCAACTATAATACGGAAGCAAGTTTCGATTTCGACAATCGAATGAAACTTGCATATCAGGGCGATGAAGACGAAATACTTCAATTGGTGGAAGCCGGTGATGTTAGCTTTCCGTTAAATACCAGCTTAATACAAGGACCTCAAACACTTTTTGGTATTAAAACAAAATGGAAATTTGGTAAAACCACCGTTACAACCATATTCTCTCAACAAAAAAGTGAATCAAAAAATATTACCGTAAAAGACGGAGCTCAAACACAGGAGTTCTATATTAAAGCCGATGAGTACGAGGACAACAAACACTTTTTTATTGCACAATATTTCCGCGATCATTATAACGAATCATTGAAAAACCTTCCTGCCGTAAATTCGCCAATCAATATTACCAAGATTGAGGTTTGGGTTACCACCATTGGAGCCCCTGTGAATCAGAACCGTAATATTGTAGCTTTAATGGATTTGGGCGAGAGCGAACCTTATCGAGACGATATCATTCTCCCCAATTATCCTGCGGGATATATTCCGGATAATGGAACCAACGATTTATACGCAACCTTAAATAATTATCCTGCACAAATTCGTGATATCAACCAAGTAAGTGCATTTTTATCCTCAGGGCCATTGAAAATGGTATCGGGTCGCGATTATGAAAAGGTGGAAAATGCAAGAAGACTTAATACCAATGAATATACTTTCAACTCGAAGTTGGGTTTTATTTCCGTAAACTCTCGTTTGAATGCCGATCAGGTATTGGCCGTTGCCTATCAATATACCATGGTGGGCGACAATACGGTGCATACCGTTGGTGAATTTTCGGATCAAGGTATCGTTGCCCCTGCCAACCTATTGGTAAAATTACTAAAATCGACTACCGTTAACACAAAAGTTCCTACTTGGGATTTGATGATGAAAAACATTTACTCACTGGGAGCTTACCAGGTTTCTGCTGAGGATTTTCGTTTGAATGTGGTTTATGAAAGTTCAGAATTTGGAGTTCCGGTAGGTTTTCTTACCGAGGGAGCAATCAGTGGTCAGCCCCTTATTCGTGCCATGGGACTGGATAAACTAAACACCCAATTAGACCCTATTCCTGATGGAGTTTTCGACTTTGTAAACGGTGCATCTACTGGTGGTGGAACCATCGAAGCCCAAAGAGGAAGAGTGTTTTTCCCTGTGCTCGAGCCTTTTGGTGAAGATTTACGAAAAGCCATCGACCCACAAAACCCCAACTCCAAAGTAGCAAACAAATACGCCTTTGATTCACTTTATACCACCACAAAATATATTGCGCGACAATATCCCAATAAAAACCGATTTGCCATTGAAGGGCGTTATAAATCATCTTCAGGTTCCGACATTTCTTTGGGTGCGATGAATGTTCCTAAAGGCTCGGTAAAAGTAATGGCTGGAGGAGTACCTCTTCGTGAAAACGTGGATTATACGGTGGATTACACCATGGGTCGTGTGAAAATAATCAACCAGGGAATTCTCCAATCAGGAACACCCATTAACATTTCTCTGGAGAGTCAAAACATGTTTAATATACAAACAAAAACACTCTTAGGAGCCCATGTTGATTACGACTTTAGCCCCGAATTGAAATTGGGTGGAACCATTATGAATTTGACCGAGCGACCACTTACCCAGAAAGTAAATACAGGCGACGAACCGATTTCTAACACCATTTGGGGATTGGACGGAAGCTACCAAAAGGAATCGCGTTGGCTAACCAAAATGGTGGATATGATTCCTGGCATCAACACTAAAGTTCCTTCCAGGGTAAATATTACAGGTGAATTTGCTCAAATGATTCCAGGTCATCCCAGAGCCATTGGTAAGGGAGGCGTTTCATATATCGACGATTTTGAAGGAAGCACATCCGAAATCGATTTATTAAATGTTGGGCAATGGTTTTTAGCCAGTACCCCTCGCGGACAAACCAGTGCAGATATGTTTCCCGAAGGTGGTTTAGACACTTCATTGGCCATTGGATTTAATCGTGCAAAACTTGCTTGGTATAAAATCGACCAACTATTTGTGCGAAACAACAATCTTACACCCGATCATATTAAGAACGACAAAGATGCACAATCGAACCACTATGTACGTGAGATTTACGAACGTGAGGTTTTCCCTAATAAAGAATCGAATGGAAACATCGCCACAAGCTTACCCGTACTCAATTTAGCATACTATCCAAGTGAGCGTGGTCAATACAACTTCGATGTGGAACCTTCGGCTTTTTCGGCAGGTATAAATGCTGATGGAACCTTAGCAAATCCAAAATCGCGTTGGGGAGGTATCATGCGGAAAATTGAGTCCACAGATTTTCAAGCAACCAATATCGAATATATCGAGTTTTGGATGATGGATCCATTTATCGATCCCGATGGAGCTGGACCTCAAACAGGACTTCAAAATGGTGGAGATCTTTATTTTAACCTTGGAGATATATCGGAAGATGTGCTACGCGATGGTCGAAAATCCTATGAAAATGGACTACCCACTTCTGCTCAGGTAACCAATGTGGATACAACCATTTGGGGACGGGTTCCAACCCTTCAATCCATGACCAATTCCTTCGACAATAATCCGAATTCAAGAGCATTTCAAGATGTGGGTTATGATGGTTTAAGCGACGATGATGAGCGTTCGTTCTATCAACAATCATATTTGGATCGCATCGTCAATCTTTATGGAACCGCTTCTGGTGCTTATGCACAGGCAAACAACGACCCCTCTGCCGACAACTATCATTATTATCGTGGAACTGATTACGACAATCAGCAACTCAGCATCTTAGATCGCTATAAATTGTATAATGGCGTAGAAGGAAACTCGCCTACAGCCCAACAAAGTCCCGAAAATTATCCCACTTCGGCAACAAATATTCCCAATGTGGAGGATATCAATAATGATAATACCCTAAGTGAAGAAGAGCGATATTATCAATACCATATTCGCATCGACCAAAATAAAATGGTTCAAGGAGAAAACTTTATTACCGATATTTACTCTGCTCCCGTAAATCTAAAAAATGGAACTTCCACGATTGTGAAATGGTATCAATTTCGTATTCCAATTTCCGAGTTCGAGCGTCGTGTTGGTCAAATTCAGGATTTCAATTCCATTCGTTTTATGCGAATGTATTTAAAGAACTTTGATGAGAATGCTGTTCTTCGATTTGCCACCATGGGATTGGTACAAAATACTTGGCGTAAATATACCGACGAATTATTGGATCCGGGAGATTATATACCTGGCGGTTCTGCAAATACAAGCTTTGAGGTTACCAGTGTAAATATTGAAGAAAACGGTCGTCGTCAGCCGGTACCTTATAAATTACCACCCGATATTCAGCAGGAAATTAACTATGCCTCCACAAACTACCAAAAGCTTAATGAGCAATCTATTGTATTGAAGGTTTGCGATTTATTGGATGGCGATGCACGAGCAACCTATAAAACAACCGATTTTGATTTTCGTAGATATAAAAAACTAAAAATGTTTATTCATGCTGAGCAGGTGGCACAAAACAAGCCCATTGCCAATGGTGAATTACATTTCTTTATTCGTTTAGGAACCGACTTTACACAAAACTACTACGAATACGATATTCCTCTGTACCTTACCCCATGGGGTTCACAAGACGCGGCCGACATTTGGCCTTCATCCAATGAGATTGACTTGGCATTACAAAAACTTTTGGATGCAAAACAAGCAAGAAACCTTATCATACGAAATAATCCGAATACCAATATCAGCTACCTTACACCCTATCATCAAATGGATGGAAGTGCACGAATAACCATTATGGGAACACCTACTTTGAGCTCTGTAAAAACCATTATGATTGGTATCCGAAATCCAAAGGCTAAAGCAGGAAGTACTTCGGATGATGGTTTGGCAAAATGC
>QNXT01000236.1 GCA_003973505.1 Bacteroidota bacterium | reverse complement strand
TACACAATCTACACGAGTACCTTTCAGAATAATATCGGCCTCTATTTCAACAGCACGTAAAGCTGAAGCCGTATCCGTAGTAAAAAAAGGATTTCCCGTTCCTCCACTAATTATTACCACTTTTCCATCGGCCATATAGTCTTGTGCTCGTTTTCTACTCATGGATTCAGCTATGGGCTCAATAGCAAGACCTCCTAACAATCGGGTGGAAACACCCATACCTTCCAAAGCTCCTTGTATCGACATAGAGTTAATCACTGTGGCCAACATTCCCATATAATCGCCTTGCACACGATCCATTCCTTGTGCAGCACCCTGCATTCCTCGGAAGATATTCCCTCCTCCGATTACAATAGCAACTTGCACGCCTTTTTCTACCACTTCTTTAATTTCAGCCGCATAATCATTTAACCTTTTAGGATCAATACCATACTGCTGATTGCCCATCAATGCTTCACCACTTAATTTAAGTAATATTCTATTGTACTTCATATAGATACGATTTCGATATTTTAATTTATATATTCAGTCAAATATACATAAGTTTGGATAAGTAACACAACCGTAAATTACCTTATTTAATCCAACTTATAAACCTGAAAATCTTAATAACCTGAGTTCTATGTAAGCTTCGCTCACAGTTTCAGATAATTAGTTCATATACGACTCAAATTTACGATGGACTATCGAGATAATTCGAGTATATTTGGGGAAGTATATGGGCTAATTATCGAAATTTATATGAAAAAGCCAATAGCAAACCATCTTTGCCCAAATATCACTCGAAATAGCCCGCTATTGCTTCGTGATATTTAGCAACAAATCTGGTCTGCTATTGACTTTCTGTGAGTGAAATTTTACGTCGAACTCAGGTTTATAAAAACACTAAAAATGATAGCCTATTTTTAAGCCTATTGTTCCAGAAAGGCCTCCTTGTTCACCTATAGACCGATCATTTGATTTTGCGCTCGGTATCGATAACCAACTGCTACCACCATAATAAGGGCTTTCATTTTCCACATTATTATAATGCACATACCTACTGCCATATCCTACACCAATATAAGCTTCAAAAAGAAAATGACCAATTGGTTTTGGAACGAACGAAGCCAAAACATGAAACAGTCTCCTATTTTCAGTATAGGTAGCCCGATCAAAAGTAACCAGCTGATTGGTACTTTTATTGTACATACCATCTCGAAGATGGCTGGAAATATCAACATAAACAAATTCAACACCTAGTGCAAAACGCCTTTTTGCTTCTTTTTTTGAAATAAAAATCTGTATTTGAGGGTGAAATTCATATAAAGAATAATCTACCACTTCGGCATCGGGAACTCGAGCCGACATATAACTGCCATAACCAAGCACCAAACCGAATCGAGCACCTACTGGCAATTCATAATCAACACCTAACTGAAAACTTGGGAATGAAGCAAGCATTGCCACAGGACGAATATATATGGAGAGTGGCCGTTTCGTTATCGTATCATTTTGTGATTTACTAGCAAACAACTGTTGTGAAGTCACTATAAGTATCAGAAAAATAATACCGTACTTTAATTGATTAGAGAAACCCCATATCTTTTTTATCATCACACCCTATTTTTTGTATAGTCAAATATAAAAATAATAATCTGAAAATTTAATTAAAACTCTAATCAGATGAAATTCGAAATCCAATTTTAATTCCAATAGTAGGCAGAAAATAATAAGAGCTTCCCGCATAATACTTTGCACTAGTATCAAATAGGTTGGTATTTGCAAGATCTTTAACAATTCCTTTTAGAGAAAAAGAATAATACTGCGGTGGTGGAGCTTCGACAATATCGCTATATTTAACTGTTCGATATCCGACACCTAGACCAATAAATGGTTCAAACAAAAAGTCTTTGTTTGTCGCTACAACCATAGCAGCTACAAACCGTATTCCTTTCCGCTTTTCTTCTAATGTGGCAACTGAATAATAAATCTCCTCCCCTGCTTCGTTATGAAAACTACTATTCTTTCTATTCTCAACAATTCGAGTGATTAACATCTCCAATCCCACCCTTATGTTTACTTTATGATAAGGTTTTAGAAGGAAATAAGTAATCTCTGGACGAAACTCTCTAACGGAATAATCACTGGCTGATTTTGAAAAACCAGGAAATTTCAGAGCGGTCATTAGACTAAAATTCAATCCACTTTTGGTAAGAAAAGACATTCCAAAGTGAACCCGAGGATAATACCCTATTACATTTAAGGGCTGAATATAGAAGGCTAGTGAAGGTTTAAATTTATCCCAGTTTTCATCGTCGTCCATGGCTAATCCTTGAGCTGATATGGAGCTGTAAACAAACAATGAAGCAAGAAACATTATTACAAATACGTATCCTATTTTCATTTTTTAGGGTTTTAGGATACCAAATGTACAAAAAAAAAGTCACCCCAAAAAATTTGGAGTGACTTTCATATATCGAATTATGATTCAGCTTATAAAGCTAAACGATAAAATTCTGTTACAGTAAGGTCTTTATCAGCCTCTTTTAGGTATTGTGCAATTGTTTGTTTATTGTTACGAACAAATGCTTGGTTCAATAAAGTATTCTCTTTATAGAATTTATTCAATTTACCCATAGCAATTTTCTCAAGCATAGCCTCAGGTTTTCCTTCTTGGCGAGCTTGATCCATTCCAATTTCAATCTCTTGCTTGATAATAGCATCATCAATACCATCTTTATCCAAAGCGATAGGAGCCATTGCAGCAATCTGCATATTTACCTCTTTACCAATAGTCTCAAGACCATCCACATCCGCTTTATTCACTCCCATAATAGTAGCTAAACGGTTACCTGGGTGAATATAAGCAAATACAGCTGGTGCAGAAATTGATTTATAATCAACAATTTCAATCTTCTCACCAATCTTACCTAATTGATCTAAAACATTCTCTTCTACTGTACGACCATTCATATCAGCAGCTTTCAAATCTTCTACAGACTTAGCTTTTATTTCAATAGCTTTATCAGCAACAGCAGTTACAAAATCAATAAAATCTTGGTTTTTAGCTACGAAGTCGGTCTCACTACTGATTCGAACCACAGCACCAAAAGTACCATCTTCAGAAACTTTAGCGATAATTACACCTTCAGCAGCATCACGATCAGCACGTTTTGCAGCCACTTTCTGACCTTTTTTACGTAGAATCTCAATTGCTTTTTCCTGATCTCCTTCAGCCTCAGTCAAGGCTTTTTTACAATCCATCATGCCTGCACCTGTTTTCTTACGAAGTGCATTAACATCACTAGCAGTTATTTTTGCCATTTCTCTTTATCTTTTATAATTAAAAAAACTATGCTTCTTCAGCAGATTTTTCAGCCTTTTTAGCTTCTGCTTCTACTGCTTTTTTAGCCTCAGCAGCTTTTTTAGCTTCTGCTTTTTTAAGTTTTGCTGCAGCTTCATCAGCATTTTTCTTTTCACGCTCCATTTTACGCTCAGCCAATCCTTCTTCAATTGCTGTTGCAATAACATCAATAATTAAAGCAATAGACTTTGAAGCATCATCATTTGCTGGAATCACAAAATCAATATCATTTGGATTTGAGTTGGTATCAACCATCGCAAAAACAGGAATATTTAATTTTTTAGCTTCAGCAACTGCAATATTCTCTTTCAACACATCTACCACAAAAAGTGCAGAAGGAAGACGAGAAAGATCTTGGATACTTCCTAAGTTCTTTTCAAGCTTAGCACGCTCACGAGTAATTTGAAGACGCTCACGCTTCGACAAACTAGTATATGACTTTTCAGTAAGCATTTTATCGATGGTTGACATTTTACGTACCGCCTTACGGATAGTAGCAAAGTTTGTCAACATTCCACCTGGCCAACGCTCAGTTACATAAGGCATACCTGTTTTTTTGATACGCTCTGCAACAATCATCTTAGCTTGTTTTTTAGTAGCTACAAAAAGGATTTTCTTTCCTGATTTAGCAATTTGTTTTGCAGCAGCAGCAGCTTCTTCAAGTTTAGCAACTGTTTTGTGCAAGTCAATGATATGAATACCATTGCGCTCCATAAATACATAAGGAGCCATGTTTGGATTCCACTTACGTTTTAAGTGTCCAAAGTGTACTCCTGCTTCGAGGAGTTCGTCAAAATTTGTTCTTGGCATTTTCTTAATATTAAATTGTTTACATTCCGTTTAAACCAATTGCTAAGTAGCTCCGAGTAATCGCAGGTCTTAGCAATTTGGATACTAAACAAAAAACTTTTCTTAACGTTTTGAGAATTGGAAACGCTTACGTGCTTTTGGTTGTCCTGGTTTCTTACGCTCAACCATACGAGGATCACGACGCATCAAACCTTCTTTCTTAAGTGCAGGGCGATACTCTTCGTCAATCTTCACCAAAGCACGAGAAATTGCTAAACGCAAAGCCTCAGCTTGTCCTTTAATTCCACCACCATCAAGATTTACCTTGATGTCATATTTTCCCATATTATCAGTAATCAAAAATGGTTGTTCAACCACATACTGTAATGTACCTGTTGGAAAATATTCTTTATAATCACGTTTGTTTACGGTGATTTGTCCGCTTCCTTCACTCATATAAATACGAGCTACGGCAGTCTTTCTACGACCTATAACATTAATTACTTCCATGCTTATTTAAGATCTTTTAGGTTCAACATTTTTGGCTTTTGTGCTTCGTGTGGATGCTCGGTACCTACAAATACATATAGGTTACGAAACAATTGACGTCCCAATTTGTTTTTTGGTAACATACCACGAACCGCTTTTTCGATAATCGATTCTGGTTTCTTAGCTAATAACTCCTCTGGAGTAGCGAAACGTTGACCCCCTGGATATCCAGTATGACGCACATATTGTTTGTCAGTCATTTTATTGCCCTTCAATACGAATTTATCAGCATTGATAATGATTACATTATCACCACAATCTACGTGTGGAGTAAAACTTGGTTTGTGCTTTCCACGAAGTAGAAATGCAGCTTTCGAAGCTAAGCGACCTAGGGTTGCTCCTTCGGCATCCAAAATCACCCACTCTTTGTTTACGGTGTTTTTGTTTGCTGATATAGTCTTATAACTTAAAGTGTTCATTACTATAAATTAAAAATATTAATACTATTTATAAAATCTAACTATTAAACCATTGAATATGTGGGCCATGCGGGCGGACAGTTTCACCATCAACTGTATCTTTTACTGAGTTTCTCCTGCAACATATTCCGTTTAATGAGCTAATTCCCTGAAAATCACAAGACATAGGTCTTCCGATTTTTTCGGGCTGCAAAAGTAGAATTATTTTCTTTAATAGCCAAACTTTCAGTGAGCTAAACTGCAATTTTTTATTTTCTGAAATTTAATATAATCTTTAATGCATAACATAAAGCCACTCCTTCAAGCTAAAAGCTTTCCTATCAGCACTACTTAACCCACACTAAAATCTTCTACTTCCCCTCTTTCCTTGTCCTCCTTCCTTTTCCTCTTTCCTTGTTCTCTCTCTCTTTCCCCTCTTTCCTTCTCCTCTTTCCTTCTCCTCTCTCCTTGTCCTCTCTCTTTTTCCTTTCCACTTTAGCCTTTATTCCCTAACTTTGCCACTCACATAACCAAAAATAAAAAACTATGTATAAAATATACCATAACACCCGTTGTAAAAAGAGTCGTGCGGGCTTGCAGTATTTGCAAGATAAAGGCCTGGAAGTAGAGATTATTGAATACTTGAAGAATCCGCTGAGCATTGTGGAATTGAGTCAGCTATTTGCCAAGCTCGATCGTAAACCTTCGGAAATGATTCGCAAGCAAGAGGCTATTTTCAAATCCAATTTCAAAGGAAAAACTTTTACTGAGGATGAGTGGATTCGTATTATTGCAGAAAATCCAAAACTGTTGAATCGACCTATTATTGAGCGAGGAAATAAGGCTGTTTGGGGTGACCCAGTGGAGAATATTGAGGAACTGATTTAAATGGTTTATTGGAAAAATATCTCTGACAGACTGATTTCACGGCTCGTTGCAAAATATTCCAATTTTGGATAACTAGCATTGATTAATACTGCGGTAACTTACCAAAAGTTCTCTTTATTAAAATTTAAGGCTAAGTTCCAATTCTTACATTCTTACCACTTTTTCAATGGTTTTTCGCCCCAACCCTAAAGGTAGAAACCATTGAAAAAACAAGATTCATTTTTTTACTTTTTGGTTCCCTTTAGGGCAAGGGTAAAACAAAAAGTAAAAAATGCTGTGACAATTAGAATTTAGCCAAATTTAACTGTCTAATAATCGCAAGAAGCTGTTTGCGGCTAACTTTTGGAAAGTTATAAATATCAATAAATTGCAAAAGGATAAATCCATTATTGCATGTATCAGTTTGTAGTACATTTACCGATATAATTGCTTTACAATAATCTTCCCATAAAAGATATTCAATATCAACACAAAAAGAACAGCCATTAGGCCTATAGCCACATTATAATATACCGGAGCCGTAAGAGCTACACGCAGTAGAACCGTTGCCAAAGCAAAACCGGAATTTCGGAAGAGCACAATATATTTATAGCTGTATCGAAGCGAAACCAAAACAATAAGTATATCTGAAAAAATCAGCACGATATAAAAGGTTTCGAAAAACTTAAATGTATTTTCATGATTTAGAAACAGCCAAGCATCTTGAATCATCAATCCTATAAAAATAGCAAGTAAAATAACCGATATTAGCTTCTTTAATTGGACAAAGCGAAATTGTTCGTCATCGTCGTCTGTAATGCGGTAATGCTTGCTTGTAGATCGAATAAAATATATTCCCACAAAAATAATCAAGGCGCCAAAGGCATCAGAAATAATATGCAGACCCACATCTTGCATATGTATCAAATTGCTAATATCAGGAATTTCGCCAAACTCTTTAAACGAATTCCGTAAAAGTATTAAAGATAGAATCTCGAACTGCTTAGCCAAAGCACCCGCCACCGAATGGGGCAGCACAAATACCAAGCTCAACACCTCAAAGAACAGCAGCACCACAAAAGCAAACTCAATGGCCACAAAATAATTATGTGAAATATACTGAGCAATGGCCTGAGGTAAAAAGCCCCAACGGTTCATTTGAATAATTAATAGGGAAAGTAGAAATGCCATTACTATGGATGTCCCCAATAGCTTATGATTTACATCGCCTTCCCAATAAGATTCTAAGCGGTCATATTGCTCTCCAAAAAAGTTGATTAGCTTCTTCAAAATAATAATGTTTAGTTTCTGTGCTTGGCAAAGGTAAGGAATTTGGTAGAATTGGGATTCGGTGGCTTCGGTGGCTTCGACGACTTCGACAAGCTCAGTCACCTTCACCAGCTTCACCACCTCTCCCTGATAGATACAACTAGCAGATGCAATCTTTTGATTTAAAAAAACATCCAATTTTGCTTTACTAAAAAAACACTTCCTCTATTGACTAAACGCCCACCGCACGCCGAACAATGGTTTTGCCATAGCGTTTACGAATACGGTCCATGGCTTGGTAGAGCTGAATTTGTTCTTCATTATCTTCGAATAAATCCAACTGTTGCACTCCTTCAATCAAACCCGAGAATCGTACTCCTATCAGACGAATCAGCATTCGGCGAGTATAGAGTTTTTTGAATAATTCCTGCACGGTTTTTATCAGCACATGATCGAAAGAAGTATAAGCAATACGGTGCTGCATGCTGTGGGTATCGAAATTGGAATAGCGAATTTTCACCGTTACCACCGATACCAGTTTGGTCTTTTTGCGAAGCTCAAAAGCCAGTTTCTCGGTCATGCTTACCAAAAGGTCGTTCAGGTATTTAATGTCGGTAGTATCCTGATGAAAAGTGCGCTCACTACTGATGGATTTACGCTCCGAATATTGCTGCACAGGTGCATGGTCAATTCCATTGGCACGCTTCCAAATCATCAGGCCATTTTTACCCATCACATGCTCCAACATTTCGGGAGGCATCTCGCTCAAAGTTTTTATTTGCACAATACCCAAGCGGCGCAACTTACGATAGGCCTCCTTTCCTAGCATGGGAATTTTACGAATACTTAAGGGATTCAGAAAATCATGTACCATTGGCTCCTCAACCGAAAGCTCGCCATTGGGTTTGGCCTCGCCTGTGGCAATTTTAGATACCGTTTTATTTACCGACAAACCAAAAGAAATGGGCAAGCCTGTTTCGTTTATAATACGTTGCCGCAGTTCACGGCTCCATTTCAAACTCCCAAAAAAGCGGTCCATACCTGTAATATCGAGGTAATGTTCATCGATGGAAGCTTTCTCATACACAGGTGCTGCCTCCGCAATAACCTCAGTCACCAAGCGTGAGTATTTGGTATATTGATCCATATCGCCCCGAATATAAGCAGCCTGCGAACAGAGTTTGCGAGCCATATGCATGGGCATACCCGCATGTACCCCAAATTGCCGAGCCTCATAACTGCAACTCGATACCACCCCCCTATTGAAAGCACCACCGATAATCACAGGAATATTTTGCAAGCGACTATTTATCAAACGCTCTACCGATACAAAAAATGTATCCAAATCCAAATGTACTATTGTCCGTTGCATTTTTTTGATTAGTATTTAATCGTATTTAGGATTACAATATAATCAATAAAAAAAGCAATTTCAAAACGATTTAACCATTTAATATTTTGTTAAAAAAAACAAGAAAAACTTTTATTTTTTCACAATACAAGCTTCAAATGTTACGTTATTAGATTTTACATAAAATATAAAACAACCTAAACCGAACAAAATGAAAACCCAATTTGTCTTATTCTCGTTTATTATTTTAAGCTTAAACATTAAGGCACAAAACAATAACGAAAATAACAGCCTTAGCTCACGAGAAGCTGCTGTTAATTTATATCTCGATTGCAACTCCTGCGACTTGACTTATTTTCGACAGAATTTCACTTTAATAAACTATGTGCGAGACCGCAAAGTAGCCGATGTACAAGTCATTGTTAGCACCATGCGAAATGGCGGTGGGGGAAAAGAATACATCATGCAATTTATCGGATTAGGTCGTTTTGGACATTTAAAAGACACCTTAAAATTTAACACAAAAGCAGACGCTACCAGAGATGAAATCCGAAAAGAACAATTAAAGACATTAAAACTGGGTTTGGTTCCATTTATACTAAAAACGCCTTATGCAAATAAAATAAGTGTGAACTATGCACAAGAGACAGTAAAAGCTAAAGAGAACGACCCTTGGAATAATTGGGTGTTTCGCATTAGTGGAAATTCATGGATGAATGGTCAAAAGAACTATAATTCAACAAATGTTTACACCACAGTATCGGCTAGCAGAATTACCGAAGACATAAAACACGAAACAAGAGTAAACCTCAATTTTTCAGAGAATAAATATCGTTTGTATAACTCAAAAGACTCCCTGATATATTCCGCAAACACCATTTCACGCGGCGTTTATTTTGAACATTCTACTATTTGGTCGATGGGTGAACATTGGGGTGCTGGGGTTCAAGTAAATGCTTGGCAATCTACCTATTCTAATATTGATGCCGCATATAAAATACAACCTGAGATAGAGTATAATTTGTACAAATACTCCAATGCCTCACGCAAGCAATTGCGATTTGCTTACAAAATTGGAGCAAACTATCGAAATTATACAGACACAACAGTTTATAATAAAACCGAAGAATATTTAGCCGAACAGAAATTTGAAATTAACTATAAATACATCACAAATTGGGGGTCTATTCGCTCGGCAGTCAACTGGCAAAACTACCTCCACGATTTTTCACTCTATAGCATAGGGACTTCCCTATCAATGAATATCCGGATTTTCAAAGGTCTATCATTCAATATTTATGGTAATTTACAAATGCCCCGAAATCAAATTAGTTTAGTAAAAACGGCCTCTACACCCGAAGATGTTTTATTGCATCAACGTGAACTATCCACCAATTACTCCTACTACACAAGTATTGGCATTGCTTACACATTCGGTTCGATTTATAATAATGTTGTTAATCCGAGATTAGATTAACCCGCATTTTTCTTTCGATTTTAATGCATTTTACAATATAAAATGGCAAGTTCTATTCCTCACCACTTTTTCAATGGTTTTTCACCCCAACCCTAAAGGTAGAAACCATTGAAAACACGAGATTCATTTTTTTACTTTTTGGTTCCCTTTAGGGCAAGGGTAAAACAAAAAGTAAAAAATGCTGTAATAATCAGAATTTAGCCTATAAAATTTACAATTCGCTATTTCGAAATAAAGCCTAACTTTGTGGCATATCTGAAACTCGAATCAGTGTTGTCTATGAAGAAAAAACTCGCATACATCCGTAATCATTATGCCGAAATATATAAGGTATCATTGTTTGTGGTTAGTATTATTATCATTGTTGCTATTTTACCAAAAGAGTTGCAATTCAAATACGAATATACCCAAAATGCTCCTTGGATGTACGAGGACTTGGTTGCACCCAACGATTTCCCAATCATAAAAACCCCTGAGGAAATACAAGCTGAAAAACAACAGTTACGCGAGCAGGTAAAGCCCTATTTTATTTTTAATGAGGAATTAACAAAAGAAACACTTCGAAAAGCAGAAGCCATTTTTGACAGCAGTTGGGTACAAAAATACGGATTCGACAATCGGGAAAACTATCGCTTGAACCGTGGTTTTT
>QNXT01000301.1 GCA_003973505.1 Bacteroidota bacterium | reverse complement strand
TGTGACTTGTCGCCGACAAACAGAGGTTGTATTTAATTTGTCTAATAAACCCTCTTGATACTAAAACTCACGTAAGTATGATCAATATCGGCCGACTCTAAAATACCATCCACATAATTAAATACCGAAGCATTATTGGTTTTGGGATTCACAATTTTATACTTATGATCAGCAAGCTTGGTAATATTCTTCTCAATATTATCAATTTCTGAAAATATCAAATCAATACCCGATGGCTCGGTAAAATACAGCATAGCTCCTGAGTAAATAATGGAACCTAAGAAACGAGATTGATGGCCTTTTTTGTTGAGAGTGTAATAACCGTTTTCTTGTTGAACCACACTGTTAAAATGCACCTTATCGTTCAAATAGATTGTAGCAGATGAATAGAACATAGCTCCATTAATATAGATGCTACTTAAATGATATTTAATGCTTTCGGTAAAAAACATAGTTACTGTGGATCGCCCAGTAATATCATAATATATGGCGGTATCCTTTACTGTTTTTTTCACTTCTATTTCGCCAATATCTTTTCCTTTGCAAATAATTTTATATTTATAAACTTGCGCATTCAGCAACAGGCTAAACGTCATAAATATCAGGGTAATAAGCGTTTTCATATTCTGGTTTTAAATAAATGACAGCTCACTCAAACAATACATAAGAGTGAACTGTCAAAAATAGTATTATTTATTAGCACAGTCGATACAAACTTTTTTATCGCCTTTTATGCGACCATATTGCTCTACAACCATTTCACCACATTCCTCACAAACGAAGCCATCAAAAGAGTGTGTTTCCTTTGGCCATTCATAAGTAAATACTTCCGATACATCCATAATCTTTTCTTCAGGGGCTCCCATCACCATATTTACCAATGGTTCAACTACTTCGTCGGGAACTTTGGTTGGTGCCACGCCAAGCATACGGTACTTTGTGAAGAATTCTGTTTTTTTGTTCTGCAACATTGCTTCAGCTTTTGGTGTTACACGTACTGCCCGGTTTGTGGCTTTATCAATTAAGGTAACACCCCATTTTCCTTTATGGCTTTTAGTTATATTCCCTTTACCAAAAGTACAGCCGGTAATCACCTGAATGCCATCGGCAAAGCAAGTTGCACAGTGATTGTCACCTAGCTCTAAAATAGCGTGAATATTACTATCGCCAGTGCGTTCTACACCCAATTTGTTTAGTGCTGCTGCACCTACTCTTAATCCGTTTGGCATTGCTGGACATTTATGTCCATGGAATTTTTGACCAAATTCTAGCCAGTCTTTTGCGTTTGTCATTTTACTTTGTTTTTAAATTGTTAATATACTGTTTAACCATTGATTTTTTCATTAACTGTATTTCTCTCTTTGTTCCTCTGTGAATCCCTCTGTGCGACTCTGTGTTTAAGTTTTTTGTTTAACCACAGAGTTTCTCAGAGTCCAGCACAGAGTTTACCTGTCGGAAGACAGGTTTCACTGAGTTTTTCTCTTTGTTATTTGTTACTGTGTGATTTCCTCTGTGCGACGCTATGTTTAAGTTTTTTGAATCAACTCCTTATTATCATCTACCGAAAACTCGGGTTGTAATGTCACATGATGAATCTCGTATTTATCGTGTAAATATTCTTTTACCTTTTCCATCACCTTCTCAAATTCTGAGATAGCAATATCGTTTTCCAAATCAACATGCGCTTCAAACATAATATCGTGTTCATTGATTTGCCAAATATGAATATGATGGAGGTTTTTAACACCCTTTATTTTTGAAACCTCCATATTTATCTCGTTTACATCAATTTCATCAGGTGTGAACTGCATCATAATTTTAAGCGAAGACTTAAAGATATCCCAACTTAAATAAAGCAAGTATATGGCTATTAGGATGGAGAAAACAGGATCGATCCAAAATATCTGAAAATATTTCATCAAAATACCGCCTATAAGAACGGCGATAGACGTCATCATATCGCCAAAAAGATGTAAATATGCCGACTTCATATTCATATTGCCTTCGGCATCTTTTTTAATAAAGAGTACACTAAGTCCATTTACGAATATACTTCCCAAAGCCAACCAAATAACTAAGTCGCTGGATATTTCCACCGGATTCAAAAAGCGTTCAATAGCCTCGTAAAGAATAAAGAAAGCCAATACAATCAAGGTGGCAGAATTAAGAAAAGCGGCAATAATCTCGCTTCGCTTATAACCAAATGTTTGTTTATCGGTAGCCTCCCGTTTTGCCAGCTTATTAGCAATATAGGAGATGATTAATGATAGCACGTCCGAAAAATTGTGGATAGCATCGGATATTAAAGAAATACTTCCCGATATTATTCCTCCAATCAGCTCAGCCAAACTAATTCCGGCATTAAGCAATATGGTAAAAAATAAGTTTTTGCCTTCTACTTCGTGATGATGATGTTCGTGTCCCATAATATTATTTTGTTTTTATTTAACCACTGAGTTCTTTATTCTCTGTGTTACTCTGTGATTTCCCTCTGAGTGACTCTGTTTTTAATTTTTTATTTAACCACAGAGTTTCACTGAGTTTGTCACAGAGTTTCACTGAGTTTTTTATTCTCTGTGTGACTCTGTGAATCCCTCTGTGTGGCTCTGTGTTTAAGCTATTTTTACATTATTAACCGCTTAATTCCATGCTTCAACGATTTGACATTAAAATTCATTAATAAACCAACTTTACATTTTGAAAGTTTAAGATAAGTAAGCACTTGCGCTATATGTACATCGTTTAATGCCTCAACAGATTTTATCTCAACAATAACTCTATTTTCAACGAGTAAATCAAGTCTATAACCTGCATCAAGTTTCACATCATGATATACGAGAGGTAGTGCTTTCTGTTTTTCCACTTTTAAGCCTGATTGTTGAAGTTCATAGTATAAACACTCTTCGTATGCACTTTCTAAAAGCCCCGGACCTAAGGCAGTATGTACTTTATATGCACATTCTAAAATCTTTGATGTTAATTCGTTTAATTCCATATTGTTTGTTTTTGTTTAACCACAGAGTTTCACTGTGTTTGTCACAGAGTCTACCTGTCGGAAGACAGGTTTCTCAGAATTTTTTTATTCTCCGTGTGACTCTGTGCATTCCTCTGTGTGACTCTGTGGTTAAGTTCTATTTATTCAAATTACCAATTATTACTTCATTTGTTGGTCGATAGCCTCGTGCTACAACCTTATTATTTATAACTACTGTGGGTAATATCCACGTTTTATATTTTAAAAAATCTTTCAAACTACTTACTATTTCAAACTCCACATCAATACTATTTTCATCTATGAACTCTTTCATCGATTTCATAATCTTCTTGGCCTTCCTACAGCCTGGCCCAGGTGATAATATTTTTATTTTGTTCTTCATATTTTGGGTTTAAGTTTTTTAACCACAGAGTTTCTCAGAGTTTGGCTCAGAGTATGCCTCGTCGGCACCTATCTTCCGACAGGTAGAGACAATTTTCATGGAGTTTCTTTTATTCTCTGTGTGACTCTGTGCATTCCTCTGCGTAACTCTGTGTTTAAGCCTTTTCATAAGTATATCTTTTGCATTCTGTTCCGTAAACCATATGTTTCTATAATTACCTTTGCCATTGCTCTTTATTTAAAAAACATTTGTAACTGAATGCTTGCGTAATAATTCTTAATCCCTCCATTAATAACTTGAAAATAATTATCCAGAAATAGTTTTATTTGATTATTCTTTATCAGATAGTTATAGCCCAATCGATAATGTGGACTTGCACTCGTTTGATAGGTATTATTATAATCCTCAACAGAAGCCACAATCTGCGATTTTTTAATATCTATTGCAGCTAAAACATAAAATCCATCGGCTATTTTACCCTCAAAGTTTGCATTAAGATACTCCGCCTGAAGCTCCAACACCTTACTCCTAAACATTGCAAACACATTATATCGAATATCGCTTCCGGTATAGGCGAGGGTGTCAGGGAGTACATGTTTTATCTTCAAATCATGTGCATCGCGATACATCAAAGAGTATCCAATTTGCAACTTATTTTCCCTGATGGGAATATTAAATGAGGTTTTATGAGAAATTAAATAGCCTTTATTTTGGAAGCGATACTCAAAAATTCCATAGCCATTGAAAACCCCAATATAGCTTTGAATAAAATTATTTTTTGAATGAAAATTGGCTTGTACTCCTAAATCACGCACACCAATACTTCCATTGGGATGCAAAGCATTAACCACAATAGCACGCTCAATGGACGAAATATTATAATCGGGCTGTGTCCATTGTAGGCTAAATTTGGGAACAAATTGCCCCACATCGAAGGAGAATAAACCCGTTTTATAATTGATTTTCGCATCCTGCAAAAAGAATTTTTCCTGCATCCAGCTGTTGAATAATACCTGAACCTTATAGCTCCAATGCTCTGAAAAATCAGGCGTTGATTTTACCCAAAACTTCAAACGACGCAGCATAACAGTCGAATTATCATCAAAATTGCTACTAGCACGCAATTGTGTATATCCATTCCAGTCCATATTCTTTTGCGCCTCTATAGTTGAACTAAGACTCAAAAAAACAATCAAAAGCAAGGCAAGCTTTTTCAGATTGGTTATATGTTTAGCGATAAAACTCATCACATTTATTTTTTGATAAAAGGAACTCTCGTTTTAGTGTTTGAAATAAAATATAGACCCGAGCTTAAAGTTGAAACAGGTATTTTTTTACTCTGCCCCTCAATAGTAAACTCTTTTATCAATTTACCATTGGCATTTATAAGTTGGTAAATTTCGTCCTCTTTTCCAGAAAGCTCCACCACAATATATTCGGAAGCAGGATTGGGATAAATACGAAATGATTTTGGGGCAGATGAATTACTTATCCCAACTGCACTACCATGAGCTATCAATCTAATGGTCATTACACCACCATTGGAATATAAGGTAATAGAAGAGGTGTCTTTATTCAAATTTGTTGGAGAATAGGTGATATGAAACGTATAATCATCAAAACCTGTTAATTGTGGATTTGTGGAGAAATCAGTAGTGAAAACCGGATTTGCCGGGTCTGTGAAGGAACTAAATTTCAAGGTGTCATTGGCTCCATTGGTGAGTTTAATCGTCAGTGCTTTACTTTGCCCCGTTGGGACATAGGAAAAATTAAGTGTTTTACTACCATATTTCAACAGTAGAGGAGCAACCGTTGTGTCCTTTGGATATTTACTTTTCCAAGTATTAAACCCTCCATGCATATTATAAACAGTTTGAAAATTGCGCACTTGCATACTATCCTTTGTCCGACCACTCCTACTGCCCGCAGTGCAGTAAATTAAATAGATTTTATTTTTATCGAGGGAATCAAGAACAGAAGAAAAGTCTGTTCTGCCAAAATCCAAAGAAACTGCGTTTTTAATATGACCCGCTGTATATTTGGGAGCCATTTGGAGATCAATAATTATAAAATTTGGATCGTTTGCATAAAACTGCGTTAAAGAATAAGCACTATCTACAGAAATAGTAGCAATGCTTTGAGCTTGTGCCCAGCCTGCATTGGACTGAGCCATAAGAAAAAAGCTAAGCATCAGAATATAAAATAGACTTTTCATAAATTAAGGTATTATAAACTAATGAATCATTGCAGAAATTGGCTCCCAAGCAAATTTAATGGCAATCACCATTAGCACAACTGCATAAATCTTTTTCACCATTTTAGGCTTAGCCTGATTGCTCATAAAACGAGCTCCAAACTGTGAACCGATGATTACAGCTCCCACCAAAATCAAGGTTAAGGGCCAATTCATAGGTCCGTCGGCCATATGACCAAGATAACCCGAGAAGGATGAAAAAGTAACCACAAAAGCAGTAGTAGCAGCAGCTTCTTTGGTTTTATATCCCAGAGCCATCAATACCGGAGCAAAAATAAATCCTCCACCAATGCCTAACAGACCACCTAAGAACCCGACAGATAAACCGATGATTACTCCAATAATAATTCGCTTTTTAAGACTCGCTTTTTCCGTAGGTTCTTCCTTATTGGCTTGGCTTAACATTCGTATAGCGGCAAACAAAACCATCATAGAGAAAATCAATTTTAAGTTTCCTTGATCCACATATTTTGAAGTAAAGGCTCCGAAGGGCACCGCCATAAAAGCACCGCCTTTCCAATCCACCAATTTCTTTTGTCCAAACTGAATCAACGCAAATGAGGTATTAAGTCCATTGAGTAATAATCCCAAGGGTAGTGCCACGGTTACCAAATCATAACCCGCCCAGTTGAGTACTGGAACATAAACCATTCCGCCACCCAAGCCCAGCATCGCAAATAGGAAGGATGCTAGTAAAATAATAATTCCAATAATGATATTCATAACACAATTTGTTTATCGCAAATAAACGATTTGATAACTAAATAAAAATTTAAACTTCGCATGAACTATTCGAAAAATCTACATCAAAGAATGCATGAAACATTTCTTTGGCACGATTCCAGTTTTCTTGATTTATGCAATACTTTATTTTTGGTGGTTTTAGCTCCCCTTGAATCAATCCTGCATTTTTTAATTCCTTCAAATGTTGCGAAATAGTAGATTGTGCCAAAGGCAAAATATCCACCAAATCACCCGTAAAGCAACAAGATTGTTTCTCCAAAATCTCCAAAATTTCTATTCGTGTTGGATGCCCCAAAGCCTTTGCAAACATGGCCAATTCCTCTGTTCTGGCCTCATAATTTATATCTTCTGTTGTTCTTCTCATAGTCAATCGCAAATGTACGATTAATATTTTTACAATTTGAAAAATTTGATTTTTATTTTCAATTATAAATAAATCAAATGCTTAGCTTCAATAATCGAAAGGAAATTTTATCTATCCAAAAATTCCTTCTGCATCTTTCCCACTACTTTATCAAAAGTATCCCGACAGCACGAACCTGTGGGATTGAAATGCTCGCACCGCTCAATCACCTTGCTTCGATAAAGACCAGTAATATCTTCCCAGCTTTCCAAATTATGATTAACCACCGCATTTTTTATCTGTTCCTTAGTGATATTATTGCAATAGCAAATGGTCTTGGTTTTGGCAACCTTTTTAAACCATATTTCCCGACGTAAAGCATTATGGGGAATGGTGTTTTCATTGGAATAATAAGCCGTTTGGCAATCGGGATTCATACAGATAAAATTCTTGGCATTCAAATCAACCATCTCCCGATTCTCCTTCTTGAGCAAGGACTTGAAAACTGTGTTTGGTACTAATTTTCCGGGCTTATGACAGCTAGGGCAATTCGGAACCTCCACTTCATTTACAATATGCTCCTGCCCTACCACTTTATAATGGGTTTCATTGATTTTGGCAATAATCTCCTCCTCCGAAATAAGACTTTCATCGTAGGATATTCTTCCTAAGTCTGATGCATGATTGATATATTTGGATTCAATTCCTTTTAGCTCTGTTAATTTGCCATCCACTGCTGCTGAGCATGATGGGCAGGTCATTCCTTTGATGTTTAGTTCTATTGTTTTCATGGTTATTTAGTTTGAAGAGGGAAGGTTGAAGTCCGAAGTGGGAAGTTTGAAGACAGAAGTCCGGAGTCCGAAGTGGGAAGACAGAGGTATGAAGTAAAGCTCGTGATACTCCTATGACTGGATTCGTAAATTTAATCATCTCATCAAGTTTTAGTTTCACCTCACTACTTATGACTTTGATATCGATTTACATAGACGCAGCTCTTTTACAAAACTTACAAAAGAGCCGCGAAAAATATTTTTAGGCAAAATCTAATACACTACCAATTTCTCAGTCTGTATTAATAAAAAGGATTCCTTTTGGGAGATGATCAATTCGCTGTAGAAGGGCATTATTCTCATACGTTTTGGCCATAACTAATCGACCGTCAGCAGTATAAATATCAATACGCTGGATTTCCACATCACCATCCGACTGGATTTCCACACTTCCATTGGAAGGATTTGGAAATACATCCAAAACATTAATCTGCTCTGAGGCTGTGTGAATTCCTACAGTAGAACTTACAGCAAATTGCCCCATCATGCCCTGATCTTCATGCGTAAGCATGTGGCAATGGTACATATAAGGAACCGTATCATCAGCAAAATCTTCAAATACCGCAATAAAACGCACTGTCTCTTGTGGCTTTACCAAAACTACATCTTTTCTACCTTGTTCTTCGGGTGGTGGTGCTACTCCATTTCTATCCAGTATATAAAATTGCACATCATGAATATGAAACGGATGCGCAATGGCAGAGTTATTTTTCAATGACCAGATTTCTATATTATTCAACGGAATGGTATAATTAATCACATTCATATCAAAGGAAACACCATTGATTAGAAAGTGTCCGTTCAATTGATTCATACCCATTTGAGCAGGGCTAAAAGTTATATTTCGGGTAATCATGGAGGTGGATGGTGGTATGGGCGTAACAGTTACCAACGAACTTGGAATGGACGTTACCGGATTTGAAGTTGCAGCTACAACATTCAATTTCAATATATTAAAATCAGCACCATTCAAAGGATTGGGTTTATAGCCATTTAAGACCATACCCGACATCATCCCAGGATTCGTCGCACCATATATTCCATTAGGCAACTCCGAGGAATAGCTTTTGAGATATACCGATTGTCCTTGCATATTGGAAAGGTCAATTAAGATTTCGGCACGCTCACCCGGAGCCAGTTGCAAACGCGTTAAACTTACCGGCGCTGAAAGCAGGCCTCCATCACTGGCAATCATGGAGAATGTTTTATTTCCACTTAAACCCAGTTTAAAAACCCTTTGCGATGAACCATTTAATAAACGAAGGCGAATCACTTGGGCAGGTACATCCAAATAGGCATCAATGGTGGCATTAGCCATAATCACAGAATCCGAATTTGATGGCACCACAATTTGTTTGCTGCTCGTAAATGTTTTGGTTTGAATTACCACAGGAAAATCATCCACACCATATTTGCGAGGAAGTACAAGAGCGGCTTCATCCGAATCGCGTACCAAAATAAAACCAGCTATTCCTTTGGAAACATGCTCATTGGTTTTGCGATGCAAATGAGGATGGTACCAATAAGTACCTGCTTTATCCATTACCTGAAAGGCAGGATGCCAGCTTCCTCCGGGAAGAATAATGGTATGCGGTCCGCCATCATTGACAGACGAAACATGCATTCCATGCCAGTGAATAGTGGTGGTATCTGCGATATTATTGTTTACGGTAATATTAACTTGTTGCCCTTTATTCAAAAGAAGGGTTGGTCCTAAAATATTTCCATTCACCCCCATGGTAGTGGTATTCACACCATTATAGAATTGGTAAGTTCCGTTTTGTAAATTCAAGGTGATATTGCTACCTGATAAAGTATCCGGTATCAACATGGTATTTTGTGCTTGCGCTTGGAAAACCAAGCCCATAAGCCCTAAGGTAAATAGGGTTGTTTTCAATAGTCGTTTTGTTTTCATAGTATTTGTGTTTGTTTATAATTTCTAATTGTCATAAGGAAGCGTCATTAACTCATGCGTCCCACCGCACAACTCACAAAGGATTTTGCTACGGAGAAACCGGAATTATTTCCTGCTTCGGGATAGCCCAATTTTCTAAGTT